>USSH01000033.1 GCA_900557435.1 uncultured Coprococcus sp.
TAGGCTTTTTATACTCCTGTGAAAAAAGCCCCATGCCTTCAAGCTTTGATATAAGTCTTTGCAGGTCAGCATTCACCTCACCTGCACCGACTCGCACAAGCCTGTCCACATAGAGCTGATATCTTCCATCACGAGTATATACATCAACACGTCCAAAAGCATGAACCTTGTCTCCATTCTTTGGCATAAATCTCAAGCCATTGATCTGCTTTCCAGCAAACATAACAGCAGCAATGACACCGCTGGCATCCTTCAGTGAGAAGTAACAGTGACCCTTCTTGTCCCTGCCCAATCCTGTAATCTCGCCTTCCACACACAGGTTGCCAAGCCACGCTTCTCCACTGATGAGTCCCTGAATGCCTTCATTGAGTTCCTTGACTGTATATATTCTATTCTGTGGCATTATCTGCGTCTTCCTTATCTACGTCGTCCTTATCCCCTGTTCTGCCGACTTCATTACAGCTATTTTCCTTCTTTACAAGTTTCGCAAGAAGTGCATTGATAAACTTGCTGGCAGAAACATCACAATACTTCTTTGCAAGTTCAACCGCCTCGTTTATTGCTACCTTTTCTGGTATAGTTTCATCATACACAACTTCGTAAACTCCTAGTCTGAGTATGGCAAGTTCCTCCTTGCCTATACGCTGAAGCTTCCAGCCCTCTGATATCTCAGATATAGTGCTGTCTATGGCCTCCTTATGAGCAAGTATATCCATCACCTTATCTGTTATATAAGCTCTGTCCTTATCTGATACTGATACATACAGCAAAGGATCATCTTCCTCATCACCTGGCATCTCCGTATCAAATGCGAGCTGAATCTGGTCTTCCATTTCATCCAAATTGTTGAACTCTGCTGTAAATACAATCTTGAATATCTTGTCTCTAATCTCTCTTCTCGTCATATTTTTTCTCCAATATCTAATCCGCTGTGTATTTATATGTGCATTTCTATATGTTTATTTCGAGTCGCCGACACGAACGCCTGCTATTCTTATATTGACCTGCTCAACTGAAAGTCCGGTCATAGTCTCTATCGCCTGTTTTACTTTATCCTGAACCTGACCTGATACTGATGGAATACTGTATTCATACAGCACCTCTATAGACAACTCAACTTTAACCTTTCCAGGAAGCAGCTCCACCTTGACACCCTTTGCCGGATTTTTTCTTCCAAGCTTTGAGGCAAATTCATCTGAGATACTTCCAGGGAGTCTGTACACGCCTTCAACCTCTCCTGCCGCAAGCCCTGCAATGATAGCCACAACATCATCTGCTATCTGTACTTTTCCAAGAGAATTATTCTCCTCGATATTGTATGAACCGTCCTGAACATTATCGTTCTGAACAACACCGTCATTTATTGCGGCTTTAACTGCATCGTTCATTTTATCATTTTTTTTATCATTCTTTTTATCATCCGCTGTTACGCCGTTCTGTACTGTATCACTCATTCTCTTCATACCTCCCGGATTATCTGTCCGGTCTGCCCTTCATTCCACGAAGGGCAGACTTTCAGCCATATATAGCATATATTATAATATCCCAACAGCTATTTTGCAAGTATATGAGATTTTACAGTATTTACTTGCTTCCCATCACAGATATCGCTACATCACTGATATTATAACCGGTTTTTCGGGTTACTATGTCCTCTATCTGTGCCTTATCTATCTCATCAAGTTCCGATACACCTAAAGTCACATCCACTGTATTCTCACCGATAGTTACTACCACATCCGCATATCCCTTCGCCGCCAGGACAGTCTCTATATCTGACTCCATCTCTATAGTATCATTCAGCTTGACATATGTATCTGCAGCTTCTTTCTTCGCCTCATCACTGAGAGCCTCATCTCCTATGATATCCATGAGAGTCTCTCTGCTCTTTGACCTGCTCTGTTCTCTTGTGAGCTTTACTGCTGCCATATTGCTGCTCACACCCGCACTGGCGCTGGTGAGTACGGCATCACCGATCTCATCTTCAGATCCATTGAGTTCCATATTCTCTGAAACCTCTCCATCCGCTGTGGAAACCTCCCCGCTTTCTGCAATTTTCTCTGTACTCTCTGACACATCTGCACTGTCTGATCTGACAGATTCTCCATCGCCGGCTATCTCATCATAACTGATAACTTCTACCTGATCTTTATTTTTATCCTTTGCGGCTTTGTCCTTTTCTGCATCTGCAAAACTCATATAACCGGCTACACCGATCATAACTGCAAGCGCAATTATCGCAAGTCTGTTCTTGCCACTCACTCTCTTCATAGAGCCCTCCACATTAATTTGCTTCTAATATCACAATCTTATGCGTGGGAACGTCAAATAATGCCTGAACTGCATTTGTTATCTTCAAAGCAATTTCAGCATTTTCCGCCCCATTGCAGCACACTACTACACCCTCAACCTCCGGTTGTACATACCTGGTGACATATGGGATATTGCTATCCCCTGTTTTTTCCAACACTGTCCCCTCCGTGACTGAGGTCTGGCTCGAATCAGAACCTTCACTCTGACTTGTGTTCCTATCTTTAAGAGCTATCCTCTGCCCATTGTCCTTCACGGTTATCATCACGCTGACATCAGAAATCCCCCCCATACTCTCAAGCACATTGGTCAGCCGGCTCTCCAGGATTTTCGTATATTCTGAAGTTTCCCGCATGTAAGCTTCATCACCGCTTGACTCTGATGTATTCTGGTCAGTATGGGTACCTGATGCTCCGCCTAGGTTCGTCCCATAAGAATCTGCTACGTCACTATCCTCATTCTTCTGAACAGAATTTCTGCCGGTTGGCCATACTATTATCAGCATACATATTCCCGCAATCAAAATAAGCAGCAACTTATATATCCTATTGTTGCCGCTTTTTAGTATCGCCTTAATATTCATTTAATCTTCCTCTCACATTTGACTTAAATCTGCTCTTGCCTGTCTTTTGATCATTCTGTCACATATTCAACTTCTACTATTTCACTGAAATCCTATCCTGTGGCACGCCATACTCCTGTGCCAGATTTTCTTTGACAGTCTCTTTGACAGTCCCACCGCTTTTCATCTCCCCCATATCTGAACCATCTGCAACAGCATCTTCCTGCTGTGAAGCTTCCTGAATACTTATATACATCGTCTCTATCTCCATGCCGGAAGACAAAACAATCCTGACCTCCGATTTGATCCCATATTTATCCATGAGAAAATTCTGAACTACATTCTCCATGAGATCCACATATACGCCAGTGTCTGTCTCATCAAAGGCCTGCTGCACTGCCTCTGTATACATATTAAATTCTATGCGTCCATCACTGTCCAGCCATCTTATAACCGGTGAAATAACAACTATCATCATGACCAAGCCCACTGCCGTCTGTATATATCTCTTCATCTTTGGATCCGGCACAAGGTACAGTAGAATAGAAAACAATATACTACATACTATTATGTTGGTGATCCACTCTTTCAACATATATGCACTATGCCCCTCTATTTTGCATTTTTGTCTTCATATATACGCAGGTTATATGCATGTCGCATTGTTCATTCAACGGACTTATGCATTGGCTATGCTGTTATATTCATAGTCATGATAGCTATGCTTATCACAAACATCATAACGCTTATGCCACATGCTTTTAACATAAGCTCAGCTGTAGATGCCATTATCGCAACTCCATCGGCATACCTCCGATCTCCCACCGGCTGCACCACGGCTGCTATACACCTCAATGTAAATACTATTACAAGTATCTTGATCATTGGGATCGCCGCAAGTATGACTATAATTATAGTGCATGCCATTCCCATGCAATTTTTTATAAACTCACCCGTGCTTATCATCACGCTTAGCACAGCACTTACCGATGACATCCCTGACATTTTCCCAATCGTCCGCAGTATTCCATTTCTGGACACCCGGTCAATGGATGGTGCGATCATGCTTTTCACCACATTTATCCCGGTCACCACTGCAAACATTGTTCCAAGGCCCCAGTTTGCGATCTTTTTCATGAGACTGGCAAGCCTTGAGAAATTATCCTCCTTGCTGAGATTGTTCATAACTGCAACCAGTCCGCTGCATTTTATAAGAGGAAGTATGACATTGATTATCCCGGCCTGACATATGTATATAACAAGGATGAGTATGGATTGTGAGTACATGGCACTTTCCGGTCCCCCCACATACAGAACAGATGATACATACATCGGATAGAAAGCCTTCATAAATTCGGTCACTTCACCTATTGTGTCCGTCACCACATTCTGAACAATAACGAAATCTCCGAGCAGAAGAGAGACTAACACCATATATGTGATCATGAAACCATTTTCCTTAACATACTCTCCTATATTCCCTGATATCTGTGCAAATGTACTTCCAAGCACAATGACTGCTATGATCTGAATCAGGATCACTCTGTTTGTCCTGACTTCATATACCAGATTGTCCACAATGGCCTGCCCCAAGGAACTACATACTCCATCCCAATCACCATTTTTCAACTGATTAAATATTCCACTGAAGCTTATCGAGTATTTCTCTTTCAGGATCTCGTCAAGCCCGCTCATATCATAGGCCTGTCCATCCTGCTCCCAGCTGTATCTATGACTCTCGTCATCTCCATCATTGCATTCCGCCTTCACATGGTAAACTGTAACCGATATGAGCACCATGACCATAGCTCCCATCAACAGCCATCTGACCGCACATCTACCCCTCAACAATCTTCACCACCAGATCTATCACACTCATAAGCACCGGCATACTAAGCAATATCAAAGACAGCTTTCCGGCCATCTCCACCTGCGAGGCTATGGCGTTATATCCGGCATCCTTGCATATATCACTTGAGAACTGGCACACATATGCCAAACCTATCATTTTGAGAATCACATCAATATATGTTATGTTTACGGTTACATATGAAGTGAGCCTGTCCAGATAGTCTGCAAGCTGTCTGAACCGGCTTATAACAAAATACATAACCATAACGCCTCCAGCTATGGATAGGAGCACTCCGTACCCTGCATCCATATCCTTTATCTTTATAGCCATAAGCACTATGATCACCGATATCATTGCCACTGCTATCAGATTCATTCTTTAATTCCACCTCTCGACATTCACTGTCCAAGATTGACCAGCTCCATTATCTCATTGAACAATTCCCTTATATATGGAATTATCCATGACAACACTATGATAAGTCCTGCAAGATTGAGCAGATATGCATGCTCTTCTTTTCCGGAATGCTTGAGGACCTGATTCAGAAGCGCCACCAGGATGCCCACTGCGCCTATTTTCAACAGAATCTGAATTGTCATAGTTTTTCTCCTCTACAACGTCTGCCATCTGCAATTCAAAATAGCATTATAACAATAAATAATCCCCCCAGTAATCCGAGAGAACCGGACAACCTTCTTATCCCCCCATTTCTACTTCTCTCTTTCTCATATCTGTCTTCTACAATATTCTCTATCAGATTCATCCTTGACACCTGAGCTTCCACATCCATATCCCCCAATATAGTTCCAAATCTTCTCACCTCATCCACAGTATCTTCCCGCAGAGCTGTCTGGTCAGTCAGCACCTCCATAGATTCCTGCCAGATTTCCGCAAATGACTTATCTCTGCAGTCGGCAATGGTACGTGACAGGTGGCGAAGCCATATTTTCACGCCACCATAAGCCCTCTTCTCGCATGTCTCCAGCAGCTCCGGAATCTCTGTACCCTCATATATGATCTGGTCTCTGATTATGTGCATCAACAAAATCAGCTCTTCCATCTCCTTTACCATCCTCGTGTGGTAGTTTCCCACTGCATGTCCAGTCATAAATGATGCATATATAATAAAAAAACACCCCATAGCCTTAAGCATATGCCTCATCCCGCCTCTTTTCATAAATCAACCTGTCACTCACACCAGCACAGCCTGTTACCCTGTCCGTCAAATATATCAGACACCTGTCCTGCTCTTGTCCCTCCAAGTACCACGTATCTCTCAAACACACGATTCTCAACCAGCTTTCTTATACCTGCACGCTGACGCACATCATCTATTGAGTATCCATGCGCCGTTGCAAGAAGCCTGCACCCACAATTCACAACACCAAATATGGCATCGACATCGGCAGGACCACCTATCTCGTCGACCGCTATAAGCTCCGGAGCCATGGTCCTCACAAGCATCATCATCCCTGCTGCCTTGGGACAGCAGTCCAGCACATCTGTCCTTATTCCCACGTCATTCTGCGGCACTCCCTTATAACAAGCTGCTATTTCTGAACGCTCATCCACCACTCCAACAGTAGTCCCTCTGTTTGACACAACCCTTATGATGTCTCTAAGCAGAGTCGTCTTGCCGTGACACGGAGCCGACACTATAAGCGTATTCAGAATCCTTCCATCATGTTCTATGTACTGCATTACCTTGGAACTGCACCCCTTGATCTCGTGTGCAATCCTTATGTTTAAAAATGATATGTGTCTTATACATTTTATACGATTTCCATCGAGTATGATCTTTCCAGCCACACCGACTCTGTGTCCACCACACACAGTCACAAATCCCTGCCTTATCTCGTCCTCATACGCATACAATGAATGATTGCACACACATTCCAGCGTATCCGTGACATCCCTGGCTGTCACGATATATGCTTTTTCTGCTTCACCGGTCTTAAATCCTCTGGAATCAACATATATCTCGCTATCCTCATACCTAAGAATAAAAGGACTGTTTACTCTTAGCCTTATCTCCCACAATCGCCCATAATCAAGATGAAGCTTTTCCACCATGCATCTGATGCGAATAGGCAGCAGACGCAATATTTCTTCTCCGCACATACATCATCCCTCTTTTGATAATTCTACTGATATGCCTACATAGACAATATATTCAGAGTTCACGAAATTTAGAACCGAATATCTGAGGATAGACTTCAAGATAACGTCCCGGTAGTCGTTTTGTCCCCTGAAGGACTTCAAGCTGATGTTCCGGTAGTCGTTTTGTCCCCTGAAGGACTTCGAGCTGATGTTCCGGTAGTCGTTTTGTCCCCTGTAGGACTTTTTTCTGTGCTGAGGTATAAAATTATCCTGAAAGTCCGTTTTTCAGCTTTCCTAGGATAATTTTAGAGAGAATTATCCTAAACAAGCAAAAACAAGCCACTTCAGGATAATTTTATCCGGAAATGACTTGTTTTCACCGAAAAAGTACAACTACAACAGATAGAAACTTATTTCTCTTTGCATTATGATCGTCAACACAAAAAGACCAGATACAGCAATTGCCATATCTGGTCTTCTGATAGTCGTTCTATAATCTTGTTACTAGATGCAAACCTATACTCTTGAAAGATACTCACCTGTACGTGTGTCGATCTTGATAGTGTCGCCCTCGTTTACGAAGAGAGGTACTGATACCTGAGCACCTGTCTCAACTGTACATGGCTTTGTAGCGCCTGTAGCTGTATCGCCCTTTACACCAGGCTCGCACTCTGTGATAACCAGCTCTACAAAAAGAGGTGGCTCTACAGCGAATACGTTGCCGTTGTGTGAACATATCTTACAGAGCTCGTTCTCCTTAACAAACTTAAGAGAATCACCTATAGCAGCTGAGCTGATAGGAATCTGATCATATGTCTCTGGATCCATGAAGTAGTAAAGATCTCCGTCATTGTAAAGATACTGCATATCCTTTCTCTCGATATGAGCCTTCTCACACTTCTCTGTTGGACGGAATGACTTCTCTACAACACCACCACTCTTGATGTTCTTAAGCTTTGTTCTTACGAAAGCTGCACCCTTTCCTGGCTTAACATGCTGGAACTCTATAATCTGATAAATATTTCCCTCGAATTCGATTGTAACGCCGTTTCTAAAATCACCTGCTGAGATCATCTCTGCCATAACTGTCTTATCCTCCTTAAAGATGTAAACTTCTTGTCACATTTTATAATATATGAAATAATTTTTCAACTATTTTTTGCCATACACAAACATACTGCAGCTATACGCATACGCAGCTATACATACTCAGCTATACTCATACACAGTTATTCATACTCTGCTACACATACTCTGCTATATTCATACACTGCTTGCTATGCTCAGCTACGCATACACAGATATACGAATGCACTGCTATACATACTCAGCTATACACAACTGTATACATCAATACACATGTATTCTACCTTTATTTAACAGCTGCTTTTATTTAACAACAGTTTTTATTTAACTGCTGCTTTTCTTTTTTCTCCTGTCATGCATACAGATAAGTATCAAAAATACCAATCCAGCACAGCTTACGATTATTCCAAGGGCAAATCCCGGCGTATGATATACAAGCTTTATCTCATGTTCGCCACCGGACAATTCCACTCCCATATTACCCTTGCCGAGAAGAAGTTTTTCTGTCTTTCTGCCGTCCACGTATATCGTGTATCCGTCACTGTACGGGAACGCCAGATAGAGCACGCCATCCTTCTTCGCCGTTACATGCCCTTTAAAAGTATTGCCTGAAAAGCCGTCACTTATGAGAGTCTCATCGGTTATAGATGACCTCGCTTTCTCGAATAGTTCTGTGTTAAAGCTATAAAGCTGAATTTCCTTTATCGCTGACTCACCTACAGAAGCTCCACCGATGACTGACACCTTCACATTCTGCCCTTTTTTCACATGTCCTCCATAGGCAAGCTGCCCTGACGATGTATACATAACCGCGGAAGACTCTTCTCCATCTATATATGTGGTAACTGCCTGATCCCTGTTATCTGCACTGTACACGTACAGATCCATGTCTCTATCAGCTGTAAATCGAATCTGTACGCATGCATGGTACTGGGTACTGTTTCCCGAATATATGTATTCACCGATTCCTGTTTCTTTAAAATCTCCAAAATTAAACGTCTGTGTAAGTCCACGATTTATAAATCTACCCTCAGGAGCCATATACCTCTGCAGCATTCCCAATCCGTGTGCCACATCATAGGATATATCCCCCCACGGAATAAGCTCCATAAGCTGAGAAAGCTGTAGGGCGTTCTGAAGATTTTCGCTATTCAGATCAGCCAGTTCATCGCCAAACCCACATTCCAAGAACTTTGATTGATTCTCTGCTATATTTCCATCAGCATTCCACGTTTTTATGCCTTCATCCGTCATAAATCCCCAGTCAGCCAGCTCATCCGCCTCATATACGCTATATATCTCACCACTATATATTGGATGATATCCACCATTTGTATTCTTTGAGTTCGTCAGAACATATCTGACATTGTACATCATAGCTGTAAGAGGTGTCGCGCCATCATACACACACTCAACATTATCAAAATGTGACATTCCCATGGTCTCAAACGCATTGACATAATATCCATTTATCATCGATGAGTACCAGTTTACATCAGAATTTTGCACATAATTATCATTTAACAGAGCTGTCTTTCGTGATTTTCCATCTGTATTAAGCATCTGATACTGTGCATTCCACTCTGACAAATGTATATTATCAATCATGTCTCCTTCATTTGCCTTGTCTTTCATGGTCACAACCATATTGCAGCATATTTCTGCCACCCACAGCACCATTATGATGGCAAGTGCTGTAGTTTTCTTTATACTCTTTCTGGATAACAGCACCATAACAATAAGGCTGACTGCCATGGCCATAAGAAATCCCACATAACAGTAAAACACTTGAAGCATGTTTTCATCTGTAAATGACAGTGCAAATACAACTCCGCCTGCAATCCCGGCTCCAGCAACTGCATACGTTTTCACCGACTCTATATCTGTAAGTATCCTATAGGCTATCATCAACATGACAAATGTGAGAATAATTGCAAATCGATTTCCTGTTCCGTGCGGAACAACAAATCCATGGAACACATAATTAAGAGGCAGAAAATTAGCCGCAAGCATAAACATCAACACTACGGCAGCATACTTCAGTTTATCTTTAAGTGACACCGATGACGACAGGACAAACACGAACAGCAGCAACACTACAATTGTTCCGCAATAATTGTTGTTGTTGTACAGATATCCATTTGTCACTTCTTTGAACGGAAAAAAGGATACAATATAATGTCCAAAATCTCCCCACATGTCCAGAGTATCTGAACTGTTGAGGGTTGTGTCACCAGCTTTCATGATGCTGAGTGCAGCAGGAACCAACACTATTCCCGCCAGTATAACTGCAGCCACAGACAATCCAGCCAGCTTCAAGCCATTTCTGAGCAGCTCTCCGAAAGTTCGTCTGTCTAGAAGAATATAATATACAACTATGAACATACATACATAAAATGCATAATAAAAATTAAATATAAACACCAACGTGAGAAGAAGAATATATCTTATATATGACTCCCCCACATTCACTTTCTCCACAGCCAGAGCTATAAGCGGCATAAGAATAATCGCATCAAGCCATATGATATTCTGTCCATAAGCAACTAAGTATCCGCAGAATCCCCACGCCAGAGCACAGCAAAAGCTGACCCATCCACCAGCCCTGCTGTTCTTATCCTCATTCGCGAACACAGACGTGTTACGAAAATAATATAGACCTGTGACTGTAACCAGTGAGCCTTTTAACACTATGATGAAAATAAGAGCTAATTCAACATGCTTTTCCCCCATCAACAACGCAATGATGTTAAACGGGCTCATCAGGTAATAAAGTGCGGTCAGGTACATATCAGTTCCCATACCTCTATTCCATAGAATCACACTTTTGTCATCACTGTGTACATACTCTATCAATGTTCTTAGCATGGTGTTGTACTGGACATATGCATCGTCAGTCAGAAAGCACCTTTTTCCAAACGGATATGCCCCCTCCACCGCTATCACTATAGCATACAAAAGTACTGATGCAATAAAGATCCCAACATACCAGTGTATGTTTTTAGTTCTTGAGCAGCCTTTCACATTATGTTTTATTCTTTCTTCATGATTTTCCTCTGGCACATTAGTCAGATTACTATCCATTCTATTTTTCTCCATTCATACATTTATCCCTGGTTTGCTGACATCTCCCACGCATATAAGCTAAACTATGATAAGGCTCTTTTCCGAACTTGCAAGGTTTACAAATCCATCCTCTGTCACAACAACCAGATCCTCTATCCTGACACCAAACTGACCCGGAATGTAAATCCCCGGTTCCACAGTTATGACCATGCCCGGCTTCAGTAATGCATTGCATTTCGGTGAAAATCTCGGATTCTCATGAATGAACAATCCTACAGAATGTCCCAGTCCATGACCAAAACAATTGCCATATCCAGCATCTGCTATCACTCTCCTGGCAGCTGCATCCACTTCGTTACACAGTGCACCTGCCTTTATATGCTTCATCGACTCTAGCTGAGCTCTTAAAACTATATCATATACCGATCTCATGCTGTCCGATGCATATCCTATCGCAACAGTTCTCGTCATATCTGAACAGTATCCATCGTATATGCATCCAAAGTCCATCGTCAGGAAATCTCCTGCCTCAAGCTTCTTGTCTGATGGTATAGCGTGCGGCATGGACGAATTTCTTCCCGAAGCAGCTATCGTGTCAAAGCTCAGACCCTCAGCGCCATTCTTTTTCATGTAATATTCCAGTTCCAGCGCAACCTCTTTCTCTGTTATTCCTTCCTTCAAAAATCCCAGAATGTACTTAAACGCCGCATCCCCTATGGACTCTGCAACACGGAGCTTCTCAATCTCATCATCCGTCTTTATCTCCCTGATGGAATCGAGTCTTCCATCTATAGCTACAAGTTCAACCTCATCAAGTTTATTCTGATATATATCATAATCACTGTATGAGATACTGAGATTCTCGAATCCCACTCTTACTTTAGTTCCTGTATACTCCGGAGAACATTTTATTGTGGTTATCAATTGATTTAAATTACCGGCATATCCTAAGCCAGCAATATCTATGCATTCGTATCCATCACATTCTCTCTCCACCTGTTCTGTATACCTGGAATCAGTGAGTACATACTTTGCGTCTTTTGTGTAAAATATGACGCCCTCTCCGCGATATGAAGCGATATACCTCATGTTATATCTGTCCGTTATCAATATTGCATCAAGATCCAATTCACGAATTAATTTTTCAAGTTCTACCCTTGTTCTCTCTGACTCCATAAATGTCATCTTCCCTTCTATATATGATATATGCTTTCTGTTTTCTTTATCTATCTATTTCCTGTATCTGTATTCCGTACTGTTTTCTGTGTCTGATTTCTTTTATTTGTTTATATCTTTGATCACATCAAATACTCATTCTACGATACTAACTAATTCGTCAACTATCTCTTCCACATCTCTTCCAGTTACAGGGATCACACAGTCTGCTTCAGACTCATACACCAGTCTTCTCTCATCCATAAGCCTGTTGACTTTTGTCTCTACATCGTCACCCTGAAGCAATGGTCTTGATGTATCACCGGAAAGTCTGCGAATCACTTCCTCCGGCTGTACGTCCAGATAAATAACCGTTCCCAGTTTTCTGAGTTCCTCGGCATTTTCCGATCTCATCGGAAGTCCGCCACCCGTTGAGATCACAGTGTGAGATATAGATGCATTTAGTTTCTTTAATGTATCTGTCTCCAGCTCTCTGAAATACTGCTCTCCCTTGTCAGCAAATATCTGGCTTATGCTGCATCCTGCTTCTTTTTCTATATATGAATCCACATCAAGCAGATTATATCCCAGTCTGCCGGCAACCGCTGTTCCAACTGTTGTCTTGCCGCATCCCATGAATCCAATAAGTACTATATTCTTTCTAACAGATTTTAACATCTTGTTATATACGATATCTGCCACATCCTCGGCGACTGAAATATTATTCCATAATTCATATGCTATTATCCCCTGATAGAGAAGCATCCTGAGTCCATTGTAAGCCTTTGCACCATTCTCACGACACAGTCTCATAAACTTCGTCTCAAATGGATTATAGATCAGATCGATTCCAACATCTATCAACTCATAAAATCTTGAATCGTCAATAACCACATCCTCATTATGCGGTGCAAGGCCTATGGATGTAGACTGAAACACTACAAACTTCTCATCATTATATTCATCATATAACTTTTCATAATCCGCAAGTAATACAGGCAAGAATATATCTTTTTTAAAATATCCGTTCATATCAGATGCAATACTTTCTGCCTTCTGTAATGTCCTGTTAAGTATGAATACTTTCTTGCACCCCTTCGCTGCGCACATATATGCTACAGCCCGCGCTGCTCCACCAGCTCCGAGGATAATTGCATTTCTTTCTTTCAGAAATATACCATACACATCAAGTTCCCTCGAAAGCCCCATCATATCGGTGTTATATCCTTTGTAACCTCCCTCTACCCGAACCAGAGTATTCACTGCGCCGATAGCTTTTGCTCCTGCATCGATATCAACCAACATATCCATAACCGCATTCTTGTGAGGTACCGTGGCATTCATCCCAAGAATATTCAGATCATATGCACCTTTTACAGCATTCTTGAGCCCCTCGCTTGTTGTGTGAAAAGGAACATATACTTCATTAAATCCAAGCACATCACTGAGAGTGTTGTGTATAACCGGAGACATCGTGTGCTCCACCGGATCTCCAAGCAAACCTAAAAGCCTTGTCTTACCATCTATATTCATCTGAATCTCCATTCCGCCGTTCCTATTTCACAGCTATATAAAAATAATAATAATTTCCAACAGTATAACATAAAAGAAGCCGGGCAATATACCCGGCTTCCAATTTTTTTTGTTATTTGCGATTAGGAATTAGTTTCTCCGCGATTTATGCGAATACCTTCTTCTCAGCTATGAAATCATCATCATATGCTGGAACATCGATCGTATTATCTGTCAGATCAAACAGAGGATCTGATGCCTTTACCTTGATTAACGCATATACCGGAGTTGTCTTACCCTGGTAGTAAACCTCTACAACAATGTATGTGTATGTTCCACCATATGGTGCAAAACAAACATCTGAAGGAGCAAGTCTGACGTTCGTGCCATCATCTCTTGCAATCTCTTTCAACTCACCTGTAATCTCTGTCAGAGACTTGTCACCCTTTGTCGTATACTCTGTAATCAACTTATCTGTTCCATCAGTATAACTTGGTCTGTTTGAATAATCTGAATCATCATAATTCAAATCGTAATACAATCTAACACTCGTTATCTTGGTGAGATTAGGAATCTTTACAAGGTAATCAAACGATGGAGCTTCTGTCTTTGAATCTACAGTCTTAACATATACTGTCCTTCCTGTTGAAGCAAGCGCCTCCTTGTCCTTAGGAAGCTCATCCTCACTCTTCCATGTCTGCTTAGGCTCAAAGCACTTTAATGTTGGAGCTGGCTGTACAGCTGCTGCACTGTTTACAATAACATTGATAAACAGCTTACGCTCATCATTATTCTTTGTTTTACTTCCTGTTACCGATGTGTGACCGGCACCACAGTATGTAATAGCACCAGAACCATAGGCGGACGTGTAAATAAAGTAACTCTCCATTGCATCGTATGGATCGGCGGCATACATTGAAGACTTAGCCTTCTTGTTTGAGTTATTGTTACATCCTGCAAGTGTATACCAAACCTTTGTATTAGAATTCTCAATGTCAAGCGAGTATGCCTGCTGGTGTGTACCTGATATGTTCAGTGAAGAACCAATATTAAATGGA
>USSH01000034.1 GCA_900557435.1 uncultured Coprococcus sp.
CTGGATGATTCAGCGAATGCAGCTGGTATAGCTGTTGTACACAGTGTGTTCAACGTTGCAGCGACACTTCTTCTGCTCCCGTTCTCAGGTGGACTTGAGAAGCTTGCAACGCTCACTGTCAGAGATAAGGATGAGGTGGAGAGGAATACTCCTGCAGAGCTGGAGATGCTCAAGCGTCTGGATGTCAGATTCCTTGAGAAACCGGCATTTGCTGTTGGACACTGTATAGAGGTCGTAAAATACATGGCTCAGCTTTCAAAGAACAGTGTTGATATGGCACTGTCACTGGTTGATAATTATGATGAAGCGGTCAGGGATAAGGTTGAGGATCTTGAGGGCATCATAGATACCTATGAGGATGAGGTCGGTTCTTATATGGTAAAGCTCAGCAGCAAAGAGCTCTCCCATGAGGACAGCCAGAAGGTATCGATCGGACTTCATGTCATAGGTGACCTTGAGAGGATGTCTGATCACGCCATAACCATAGCGGATATATGCAGGAAGATGAATGAGGAGGGCGCGTCCTTCTCAGAAAAGGCAAAGTCAGAGCTTGGTGTATACAAGGCTGCAGTTCAGAACATAGTCAGCATGACTGTGGAGGCTTACGACAAAGAAGACCTTCAGGAGGCATCCCATGTGGAGCCGCTTGAGGAAGCCATCAATGAGCTCAACAGCGCGGTTAAGAAGCAGCATATCAAGAGACTTCAGAAGGGCAAATGTACCATTGAGCTCGGAATATCACTGGAGAATCTTATCAATAACTATGAGAGAGTTGCAGACCACTGTTCCAACGTGGCGGTGGCGATGCTCCAGTTAAAATCAGATAACTTTGATACACATGAATATCTGGACAACATGAAGAAGGATTCCAACATAGATTTCCAGAGTATGTACACATATTACAGAGAGATGTACAAGTTGAAATAATATATGTTTCATAATTAAAGTTAATAAAACAAAAAAATACAATGCGCAGGGTAATACCAAAACGGGTGTTGCGATGCTTAGGGAAAGGAGATAGAAATGGCAGTACATATTTATATAGTAGAAGATGATAAGAATATAAGAGAGATAGAGATGTTCGCGCTCAAGAACAGTGGGTATGCGGTGGAGGAGTTTGAGAATGCAAAATCGTTCTTTTCAAGAATCACTGAGAAGGTTCCTGATCTGGTCCTCCTTGACATCATGCTCCCGGACATGGATGGTTTGGAGATAGTGAAGAAGCTCAGAAGCAGGCCGGACACGGTGAGAGTCCCAATTATATTGGTGACAGCAAAAACCACGGAACTTGATAAGGTTAAGGGGCTGGATATAGGCGCTGATGATTATCTCACCAAGCCATTTGGCGTGATGGAGCTCATATCAAGAGTAAAGGCATTGCTCAGAAGAAGCAGGGCACTTCAGGACGACAAGCAGTTGGTTCTTGGGGGCATTACTCTTGATTCCGAGAGACGAGAGGTGCATGTGGATGGTGAACTGTGTGAGCTTACTTTCAAAGAGTTTGAGCTTTTGAAGCTTCTCATGGTGAATGCGGGAATAGTCCTTCATAGAGATACGATCATGTCTGATGTGTGGGGGACAGATTATGAGGGGGAGTCCAGAACCCTCGATATGCATATCAAGACGCTGAGACAGAAACTTGGTGAAGCCGGTAATATGATAAAGACAGTCAGAAATGTAGGATACAAGATGGAGTAAACTGATATGGAAAAAAACAATGATATCAGACTGAAGAGGGTTATAAATTTTGAATTTATTACTTTTACACTTGTGGCAATTGTCGTCACAATGACACTTTCCACCATGATTTTTTATGAGGTATACAAATCAGAGATCATAAGAGACCTTCAGAATTATGCCAGGGTGCTGAAAAGTACCGGAGAATTTGACAGTGATGACATCTCGCAGTATAAGGATACAAACAATAAAGACATTAGGCTTACACTTATAAATGAGGATGGAAGCGTTTTGTATGACAGCTGGGCTGATGAGACGACTATGCAGAATCATCTGGACAGACCTGAGATAGCTGAAGCTTTTGATTCGGGAGAGGGACAGGAGATACGAAAGTCCGAAACCTTGAATAAGAGTACTTATTATTATGCTATACGCCTGAATTCAGGCAGGGTGCTGCGAATAGCCAGAGAATCAAACAACGTCCTCAGCATGTTCCTTGCAGCGGTACCTGCGATGCTGATAGTCGTGGTTCTTTTGGTGACGGTTACCATCATTGTCACTCACTATCTGACAAGAAATATCATAAAACCTATTGAGCAGATGGCAAATAACCTGGACGATGATGCACATATAGTTGCATATAAGGAGATGCGGCCATTCGTTGACATGATACAGAAGCAGCATGCAGATATAGTGAAGAGTTCCCAGATGAGACAGGAGTTTACGGCAAATGTGTCGCATGAGCTCAAAACTCCGCTCACATCAATATCTGGTTATTCAGAACTCATAGAGACTGGTATGGCGACTGAGGCGGATGTGCACCATTTTGCTACGGAGATACACAAGAACTCCAATAGACTTCTGACGCTCATAAATGATATAATCAGGCTCTCAGAGCTTGATGTATCAGAGGACACCCCGGTGATGGAGAAGGTAGATCTTGCAGTAATAGCACGGACAGCCACGGACATGCTGGCGATAAATGCGGAAAAGAATAGTGTGAAACTAAGCTATGAGGGCAGCCATGGATATATATATGCAAACAAGATGATGATGGAGGAGCTTGTATATAATCTTACGGATAATGCCATCAGGTATAATAATAAAAATGGAAGTGTCAGTGTCAGGGTGAATACTGATGATGGAAAAGTTGTTCTCAGGGTTAAAGATACAGGAATAGGAATACCTAAGGAACATCAGGAGAGAATATTTGAGAGGTTCTACAGAGTTGACAAGAGCCGATCCAAATCAACAGGAGGTACAGGACTCGGACTTGCCATAGTGAAGCATATAGTCGCGCGCAACAATGCACAGCTAGACATGTTCAGCGAGCCGGGTAAAGGCACTGATATAACAGTGACATTCGACGAATATAGGAAAGATGGAGAATGATATAGGTGAAATCAATGAATATAGGGTTTTGCTGGTGTCAAAGAATAAAATAGATGCTATGATAAAAAGGAGCCTGGTGGAAGTGTATTAGCCAGACTCCTTAATATATTGGTATTCACACACACCGACATTAAGTTCGAAAATATGTGAAATGTTCTGAATTTATTATTATAATACAGTATGTTACGAAAAAAATCAAGAGCTAATTATGCAAAGCTGACAATGATAGTTGTGTATAATTGACAAAAAGACACCGGGATAGACTAGAAAGTTAGATATATTACCAAAGAGATTTATGAAATGGTGGGATATAGCACATTGCCATAAGTGGATCTTGGTTAACAAAGCCTTGAATATTGAATTTTATAGTATTACTATATGGTCTTGAATAAGGAGAGTGAGAGTATGTCAGCAAACGAATATTTAAAAGCTCAGAAGCTTGGTGAGAAGAGATATCAGGCAGCAGTGGCAAAAAATGAATATCCATATCTTCCGGTTCTGGACGAGATAATATCACCATCAGATACAGTGGGTGAAGTGAATCTTGGACTTCAGACGATATCACTAGACAGAGTGGTAGGTACCGCGACTGCGGCAAGGACAACAGCGTTTGCAAGTAATTTTATGCCGATCTTGGATTGCCATACGGAGTTTGGAATGAAGTGGGCAGCCCTTTGTGAATCACATATTGAGGAAGGTATTCATGACCCCATAAAGGTCTATGAATACATGAATAAATTTTATGTAGTAGAAGGCAATAAGAGAGTGAGTGTGCTCAAGTACTTTGGTGCGGATTCTGTCCCAGCCATGGTGACGAGAAAGATTCCTAGAAAGACCGACTCTCTTGAAAATAAGATATATTTTGAATTTGTAGATTTCCATAAGCAGACAGGGATCAATTATGTCTATTTCTCACAGCTTGGCGGATATGATAAGCTGAGGGAACGTATAGGCATCACAAAGGATTCCAATTTTACAGAGGATGAAAGGCTTGATTTCAACTCGGCGCATCTTGCATTTGAGAAGGCATATCTGGCAAAGAAGGGCAGTGAAGATCTGACGATCACTGTCGATGATGCCATGCTTGTATTTCTCAATGTTTATGGTTACGAGAGCTTGAAACAGATGTCAGCAGCTCAGGTAAAGGATAGTGTTGACAAGATATGGAACGAGATTATCTTGGTAAACACTAAAAAAGACCAGACTGTTCTGCCTAAGCTTGATCCTGTTGAACCTAAGAAATCAATCCTGGATATGGTTATCAGACCATCAGGTCCATCCAACCTCAAGGTTGCATTTGTGTATGACAAAACCCCGGCCAATTCGGTATGGACATACAGCCATGAACTGGGTAGAATGGATATGGAAAATAAGCTTGGTGATTCTGTGGACAGCAGAACTTTCTGCAATGTGGATACACAGACAAAGCTTGTGGAGTGTCTGAACAGATTGGTCGATGAAAAGTATGATGTCATATTCACCACAGGTCCGGAGATGCTGCCTGAAGCGCTTAAAGTGGCAGTTCTCCATCCTGAGATAAAGATACTCAATTGTTCACTGAGTCTTGCAAACAGTCATGTCAGAACATATTATGCCAGAATGTACGAGGTTAAGTTCCTGACAGGAATGATCGCAGGAAGCCTGTGCGCAGATGGACAGATAGGCTATGTGGCTGATTATCCGATATTTGGAACTACAGCGAATATCAATGCATTTGCCATAGGTGCCAGAATGGTTAATCCGAGAGCGAAGATATATCTGCAGTGGACAAAAGTCAAGGGCGCGGATCCACAGAAATTTTTCGAGAAAAATGGAATAACATATATTTCGGATAGAGATATGATCATGCCAGATGATGCATCACGTAATTTTGGATTGTATCATTATGATCAGAATGGAGAAGTTGTGAACTTAGCCATGCCTTTTTATAACTGGGGAGCGTTTTATGAGAGAATCCTCAGATCCGTACTGGAGGGCAACTGGAAGCAGGAGGAGAAGAACGAGACTGGCAATGCAGTCAGCTACTGGTGGGGAATGTCTGCCGGCATAGTTGACGTTATCTGTTCAAAGCATCTTCCAGCAGGAACACAGAAGCTCATATCTGTGATGACTAACCTTATAAGAGAAGGAGCTATCACTCCGTTTAGTGGTAAGCTCACATCACAGAATGGTATAGTGAGAAATGAAGACGATGGCGCGATGCTTCATGAGGATATCCTCAAGATGGATTGGCTGGCAGAGAATGTAGTGGGAATGCTTCCTACGGACGACGATCTCGTGGATGAGGCCAAGACGGTTGTAGCATTGCAGGGCGTTGATACACCTGAGAGTCTTGAGCTTAAGTCTGTTCCAGAGGTAAAGTAATATACAGAAGATATGGGTAGTACAGGGGTAGTAGACACGTGAAGATTTTGTTGTTGGCGGATGAAGAATCCAAATATTTATATGATTTTTTTGATAAGAGCAAGCTTGAGGGGATAGACCTGATAATTTCGTGTGGCGATCTGTCACCGAATTATCTGTCATTCCTCGCAACATTCAGCAGTGTGCCGATACTGTACGTGCATGGGAATCACGATGTGTGTTATAAGGACACGCCTCCAGGGGGCTGCACTTGTATAGATGGGAAATTATATGAATACAAGGGCGTTCGGATCTTGGGACTTGGCGGATCTATGGAGTACAAATATGGCGGTGCTGATCATCAGTACTCAGAGCGGGCTATGAGAAAAAGAATAAGAAAACTGGGACCAAAGATAAAGTGGAAAAAGGGCTTTGATATTCTGGTAACGCATTCCCCTGCATACAGGATAAATGATTCTGAAGATATTCCACATACAGGTTTCAAATGCTTCAGGACGCTCATGGAAAAGTATAAGCCGAAGTATTTTGTGCACGGTCATGTTCATATCAATTATGGCAGAGACTTTGTGCGGGAGTCCAAATATCAGGACACGACCATCATCAATGCCTATGAGAGATATATCATAGAGATATAGGACGTGTACAGGTATGGAAATAAAGTAGAAAAGTAGAATTATTTGAATCAGTAGAATTAGAAAAAATAATATATTTGCGGAAAAGACAGTAATAAATCAATTTTATTGCTGCCTTTCTTGCGAAAACGGAGTTTTTTTGGTAAACTGTGTGAAGTTAACAAATTTGTATATAAAAGTATATAGAATAAGAAGGGAGACATGAGGTTTGGAGAAGAATAGCGAGGAATATAACAGAATACTTGGTGAGCTTGCGGGTTATTGCAATGAATCCGGCAAGATAGACCAGAACCTCTATGTCAACTATGACGTAAAGAGAGGACTCAGAGATTCTACAGGAAAGGGAGTCCTTACAGGTCTGACAGAGATATCAGATGTCATAGGCTATGATGTTGTGGATGGTGAGAGAGTACCAACAGACGGACGCCTGTATTATCAGGGATATAATGTGGAGGATCTCGAAAGAGGCTTCCATGGCAGTAAGTTCGGATTTGAGGAGACTATTTACCTTCTCTTGTTCGGTAAACTGCCAAATGAGCAGCAGTTTAAAAGATTTGTAGAACTGATGGAATGCTATAGAGAGCTTCCAAGAAAGTTTACAAGAGATGTGATTCTCAAGGCGCCTAGTAAGAATATGATGAATGTTCTTCAGCGATGAGTACTCACGTTGTACTCATACGATGACAATCCGGACGACATAAAGATAGAGAATGTACTTCGCCAGTGCATGGAACTTATAGCGCAGTTCCCGATCATAGCTGCATACGGTTATCAGGGCTATAAGCACTATTTCCATGACATGAGTCTTGTAATACACAATCCAAAGCCGGGGCTTTCTACTGCGGAAAACTTTCTCAGACTTATAAGAACAGACAAGAAGTATACTGAGCTTGAGGCTCAGGTTCTTGATATATGTCTTGTTATACACGCGGAGCACGGTGGTGGAAATAACTCGACATTTACGACACACGTTGTATCATCCACGGGTACAGACACATATTCGGCTGTTGCCAGCTCACTTGGATCTTTAAAGGGTCCAAAGCACGGCGGTGCCAACCTCAAGGTACAGCAGATGTTCGATGACCTCAAGACACATGTTAAGAACTGGGAAGATGAAGCTGAGCTTGAAGAGTATCTCACAGGACTTCTCGACAAGAAGGGATTCGATCATTCCGGACTTATATATGGAATGGGACATGCGGTGTATACGAACTCTGATCCACGTGCCAGAATACTCAAGGGATATGCCGAGAGACTTGCAAAGGAAAAGGGAAGAACAAAGGAATTTGAGCTGTACAGATCAGTTGAACAGATATCAGGAAGACTGCTGGCTGCCAGAAGACGAAGCGGCAAACCTATATCTGCCAATGTAGATTTTTATAGTGGATTTGTGTACAGTATGCTTGGAATACCTATTGAGCTGTTCACACCTATATTTGCAATTGCGCGTATAGCTGGATGGTCAGCCCACAGAATAGAGGAGCTTGTGAATGCGGGCAAGATCATCAGACCTGCATACAAGTATGTAGGAACACACAGAGAATATCTGCCGATGGAAGATAGATAATGTATGTATAAAGGTCAAACACGTGTGATAAAGTAAGAAAATGTGCAGCGCTTCAACTGTCGGCTGGCAGGTTGGGGCGCTGTGCGCATTTAAATATAAATGACAGCAGCGCGTGCCGGATGCATTATAAGCCGCAGAAGATAAAGTGGCTCCAAAACTACAATCGGCGGATATACAAGGAGATGACAATATATCATGAAGGATAAGAAGAGTGCAAAGACAGAGGAAAAGACGAACGTCATGCGTATACTCGACAGCAAGAAGATAAAATATAATCATTATTGCTATGTTGAAACGGGCGAGACAAATGGTGAGAAGGTTGCAGCCATACTCGGACAGGATCCTGCATATGTGTACAAGACGCTGGTGACGGTTGCGAAGTCCGGGGCAAATTATGTATTTGTAATTCCTGTGAAAGAGGAGCTTGATCTCAAGAAGGCAGCGAAAGCCGTCGGGGAGAAGTCGATAGATATGTTAAAGTCGAAGGACCTTCTTCCACTTACAGGCTATATACATGGCGGCTGTTCACCAATCGGTATGAAGAAGTTCTTCAGAACCACGATAGATGCAAGTGTGCAGAAGCTTGATAAGATGTATGTGAGCGCGGGCAAGGTTGGGTATCAGATAGAGATAGCGCCGAAAGATCTTGAAAAGGTAATTCGTCTAGAGTATTCGGATGTGACGGTATAGTATAAAAGAAATGTAGGATTAGAGAGTTCCTGTAGAAAAGGGGGATTACTTATATGAATTTGCGGTTATACCTGATAAATGACTGGGATAAGCTTGTGCGGGAGGCGGAAGATTTTGCATATGATATAAAGGCGTTGAATTCATACCTGAATAGTGATTCAAGAAAGAGCAGTATTGATATCAGGTTTTGGGTAAATGACAGTGAACTGTTCAGTAAGATGGTGAATGCAACAGACGATTATGTCACTGTGTATTTGGCTTATCAGGCTATATGCGTTTGCAGCATAAGAGTTTCATCTAAAAGAGTGAGTATAAATGATGTGAATATAGTCAATCTTGTGAGATGGGTGAATAATACATATGGTGTTGACTGTAACAAGTATGATACAAATCTGCCGAAAGTGTGGGCATAAGAAGAGACACAGATTGAATTACTCATATTAATGAAGCTACATAAACGCGGGTATACATGATAACAGGAATATTACTGTTGTCATGCATACCCGCGTTTGCATTTTGTATATTGTGTTAAGCATATGATCTAAAAATAAGCCTGCTCAGTTCTTTTGGATATTAATAGCCTGCTACTCCTGCTACTTCTGCCATCTTCCGGCGGCGCCGCATGGAAGAACAAGACCGGTCTCGGTCACAGGAAGTCCTATCTCATCTGAGACTACATGTCCGCCAAATTTGCTCTTAACCTCTGTGGATATCATATATGTCAGTACGGCAGGTGCAAGACCTGTTGTATACGAATTCACAAGGAAGAAAAGCGGTTTGTCACATAGCAGCTGACTGCAGAGATTTATGAATGAGTGTATCTTCTCCTCAATCTTCCAGATCTCACCCTTTGGTCCTCTGCCGTATGAAGGCGGATCCATGATGATCGCGTCGTATTTGTTGCCTCGGCGGATCTCTCTCTCTACAAACTTCACGCAGTCGTCGACTATCCATCTGATAGGTGCATCAGCGAGCCCGGATGATGCGGCATTCTCCTTTGCCCATGTCACCATGCCCTTTGAGGCATCCACATGTGTGACAGCGGCTCCTGCTTTTGCTGCGGCACATGTTGCACCGCCTGTGTATGCGAAAAGGTTGAGAACCTTTATATCTTTCTTTGGAGAGTTATTTATCAGCTCACTGAACCAGTCCCAGTTTGCAGCCTGCTCAGGAAAGAGACCGGTATGCTTGAAACTGAATGGCTTCAGGTTGAATGTTAGTTCTCTGTAATTTATGGTCCACTGCTTTGGCAGACTGAAGAATTCCCATTCGCCTCCGCCTTTGTTACTTCTGTGATAGTGACCGTTGAGTTTGTTCCATGACGGATTTTTCTTAGGTGTGTTCCATAGAACTTGCGGGTCTGGTCTGAGCAGGATGTATTTGCCCCACCTCTCCAGCTTTTCTCCGTCCGAGCAGTCTATAACTTCATAATCCTTCCATCCATCAGCTATCCACATATGTGTAATCCTTTCTATACTATATATCAATTAAAGTATCTGCTAAATCATCGGTTAAAGTATCGATTAAAGCATCGATAAAAGTGTTTGACGCAAATGCCATTTTACATAATTGGCAAAATAACTTCAAAAAATGTATCTTATAGATTATACTGATATATTAGAACAGCGTCAAGGTGCGTTTGCCCTTCTACAGTATGATGCGGCATGATATACTCGGCTATGAACAGATTTCGAGTGGCAGCGGATATGATGATCGAGAAAATAGCAACTGAAGAAAAAACAACTGAATAAAGTGATGAGACAGATAAAGTGGTGGAAAAAATGAATGACGAGACAAAAGAAGTTATAAAAGAAGTTATAAAACAAATAAGTGAATTGGCACCGTATAAGATAGTTTTGAGCGGAGGTCGTGGCGAGTATAGGAAGGTTGTGTTAGAACGTAAGATTATCAAGGGACAGCGGTGTTATCAGATAGAGCGGTATACAGATAAGCAGGTGTTCCATGAGAATTCAGGGGAAAATGACCTGGTTGATTCACTGATACATCTTGGAGTGGAATTATACAGACAGATAAATGTATTTGCGGCTGGTGAAGAGTGGGATATAAAGGTGTCGAAAAAAGGTAAGCTGTCGGTAAATAAAAGAAAGACGAAAACAAAGACAATAACGATATCAGGAAATAACCGCAAGAAGAAATATATACTTGAAGAAGGAATGGACATCCCAGTGTTTGTACACCTTGGGATATTTACAAAGGATGGCAAGGTGGTTCATTCGATGTATGACAAATTCAAACAGATCAACAGATTTGCGGAGATCGTGGATGATGTAATGAAGTCTTACAATAAACCTTCTATTAATATAGTAGACTTTGGATGCGGCAAATCATATCTTACATTCATCGTGTACTATTATCTGCATGAAATCAAAGGTCTGGATGTCCACATAACTGGTTTGGATCTGAAAGAACAGGTGATAAAAGACTGCAATGATCTGGCTGAGAAGTTTGGATATACAGGTTTGAAATTTGAACTTGGCGATATACACGGATACAAATCTGACATGGATGTGGATATGGTCATGACTCTCCATGCATGTGATGTTGCAACTGATTATGCATTATACAATGCGATATGCTGGAATGCACAGTATATATTGTCGGTGCCTTGCTGTCAGCATGAACTGAACAAACAGATTCACACGGAAAGTCTGGCGGCACTGACGCGATATGGAATCATCAAGGAGAGGTTTGCGGCGTTGGCAACAGATTCTATACGAGGCTTGATGTTGGAGGCGTGCGGTTACAAAACGGATATAATGGAGTTTATAGACATAGCGCATTCGCCAAAGAATCTGCTCATAAGGGCTGTGAAGAAGAATGTATCTCAGGATAAGCGGAACAGGGCTGTGTCGGATGCCGAAAATCTCTGCCAGGAATTTGGAGTGAGACAGACGCTGATGGACATGCTGAAGGAAGATGGCAGAGTGTGATAAAACTACAGGTTCATTGTAAAATTTAAATGTATCTGTTAATTATAGTGGATGTGCCAGGGCTTATGCTTAATTTTAGGGAGGAATATATGAGATCTGCTTTATATATCGACTGCAGTAGCGTGACTGCGGAGGATATACCATATATATATATATGAAGAAATTCAGAAAAACGATGAGATTGTTGTGAGCAAGATGTTTGCTGGCGCGGATATCGGGGAGGCTTATGAGAAAACTGCCTGCAGGTACAGGATACAGAACGTCAGTGGTGGAGGCGAGAGAAAATGTATCCCGCTTGTGGATATGGCAGTTGAAGTGATGGTCGATGCCTGTATGGGAAATGTACGCAAGATGTATATAGTGACAGATGACTATGCGATTGTGCCGCTTCTTGAGAAACTCAGATTGATGGAAGTTGACGCTGTGGTGATAGGGTCGTGTAAAGCTGACCGCGCCCTGATTGAGAAGACGGACAGATATATTTATCTTGAGATATTGAATGGTGGACAGTGCACGGCGGATATACCGACAGCAGAAGAGATTGCCCATCAGATCTGCTTAGTTTCTTCTTATTATAATGGCAGGGGCAAAAATGTCACGTTGGAGCAGATATACAGCAGCCTTATCAGAAAGTATCCGGATTTTGATATAAGAAATTATGGATATACACATTTGTCCAAGTTTGTTGAAAAGAATGTGACAGGTGCACAGGTTGTAAATGACGATGGTGGTGAAGCATATATAAAAATCATAGATGATAGAAAACAAATAGATGATTTTGCCTATGATTATGTAGCTGGAAAAGGATATGCTTTGGATGATATGACCGAATTACTTGACGCACTGGCAGAGAAGTTTCCGGGGTTTGCAATGGAGAATTACGGTTATCGCACAGATTATGGATTTATACTGAGCTTTTCCAGATTCCGGATATGGGAGAACAAAGGGATAAAGATGAAAAGAACATTTAAGCTCAGTCCGAAAACGGAGGAAGAATAAAATCAGAATAATTCAAAAATTAGTCAAAAATCTATAAAAATATTAAAAAAAACTCTTGATTTAAAGCAACCTCTAGTATATAATCATTCTTGCTGTGACATGATAGCTGTGAAGCGGAGGTTGCTGCGTACATATATCGCAGGTTTTTCGTGGAGCGAATGTCAATTTACAAAACTGGCGACAAGTCACTGTACAATATAACCGTCTATCAAAAGATAGAAACGACGTGTAAGTTCTGGTCTTTGACACGGGACACACACGGGAGAGTGTACAGTCACCACTTGTTGTACTAAGATTAAGTGCGAAAAGGAGGCGGCTTTTTTTATGGCAAATCAGATTATGAGAATTACACTTAAGGCTTATGACCACAAACTTATCGACAAGGCAGCAGCACAGATTGTTGATACAGTTAAGAAGACTGGCGCAAAGGTAAGCGGACCAGTTCCAATGCCTACTAAGATTGAGAAGATCACAATCTTAAGAGCAGTTCATAAGTACAAGGACTCAAGAGAGCAGTTTGAGCAGAGAACTCATAAGAGACTTATCGATGTAGTTGCACCAACTCAGAAGACAATTGATGCATTACAGAAGATCGATCTGTCAGCTGGTGTATTCATCGATGTAAAGATGAAGTAATTTGAATTACGGAACATCAGAAATTAAACAAGTAACCCAATTAGACACGGACTAATTTAAAACAAACCGTGAAAACAATTAAATAACAGTACCTAATGCATCTTCGGATGTAATTTAGTATGATTGCAAAAGCAATCCGCTGTGAATTAAATTAGGAGGAAACAGAAATGAAGAAGGCTATATTAGCTAAGAAAGTCGGAATGACACAGATCTTCGACGAGAACGGTGTATTAACACCAGTTACAGTATTAGAGGCTGGTCCATGTGTTGTAACCCAGATCAAAACAGTTGAGAACGACGGTTACGATGCAATTCAGGTAGGATTCGGCGAGAAGAAAGAAAGAGTAACAACAAAGGACGTATCAGGAAAGAAAGTTATCAGAAATCCACATGGTGCTGGTAAGGCAGAGGTTGGTCATGCTAAGAAGGCAGGAACAACTCCAAAGACTTTCTATAGAGAGTTCAGACTTGAGAACACTGCTGAGTACGAGCTTGGCGCAGAGATCAAGGCAGACGTATTTGCTGCTGGCGACAAGATTGATGTTACTGCTAAGTCAAAGGGTAAGGGATACGCAGGCGGCCTTAAGAGACACGGCCTTAAGTCAGGTCCTTCAGGACATGGTTCAAAGTATCACAGACATGCAGGTTCAAACGGTTCTGCAACTACTCCAGGTAGAGTGTTCAAGGGTAAGAAGATGCCTGGTCATATGGGTAGCGTAAGAGTTACAATCCAGAACCTTGAGGTAGTTAAAATAGATGTTGAGAACAATGTAATCTTGGTTAAGGGCGCTGTTCCAGGACCAAAGAAGTCATTGGTTATGATTAAAGATACAGTAAAGTCTGGTAAGTAAGGCTTTGGAAAGGAGAGACAACAATGGCAACAGTTAAGATTTATGACATCGAAGGCAGCGAAGTTGGCACATTAGAGCTCAACGATGCAGTATTCGGTGTAGAAATAAATGAGCATATAATGCATAAGGCTGTAGTTGGTCAGTTAGCCAACAACCGTCAGGGAACACAGAGCGCTAAGACACGTTCAGAAGTTTCCGGTGGTGGGAGAAAGCCTTGGAGACAGAAGGGAACCGGTCATGCTAGACAGGGTTCAACAAGATCTCCACAGTGGACAGGCGGCGGAGTTGTATTCGCACCAAAGCCAAGAGATTATTCAGTTAAGATGAATAAGAAGGAGAAGCAGCTTGCTATGAAGTCAGCACTTTCATCAAAGGTTGCTGAGAACAAGCTTGTAGTAGTAGATAAGCTTGAGCTCCAGGAGGCTAAGACAAGCGTATTTGCAAAGATCCTTGCAAAGCTTTCAGCTCCTAAGGCTCTCGTAGTAACAAAGGATAAGAACAATAACGTTGTTCTTTCGGCAAACAACATTCCAACAGTTAAGACAACAGTTGCTAATTCACTTAGCGTATACGACATTCTCAAGTATGAGAAGCTTGTTCTTACAAAGGAAGCTGTTGCAGCAATTGAGGAGGTGTACGCATAATGGCAGATATTAAGTATTATGACGTTATCTTAAAGCCGGTTGTAACAGAAAAGAGTATGAATGCAATGGCTGAGAAGAAATACACATTCCTTGTTCATCCGGATGCAACAAAGTCTCAGGTAAAGGAAGCCGTTGAGAAGATGTTCGAAGGAACAAAGGTTGCAAAGGTAAATACCATGAACTGTGATGGTAAGACAAAGAGACGTGGAATGGTTTACGGCAAGACCGCAAAGACCAAGAAGGCTATCGTACAGTTAACTGCTGACAGCAAGGACATCGAGATATTCGAAGGA
>USSH01000035.1 GCA_900557435.1 uncultured Coprococcus sp.
AATATGAAATTGGATGACGTCGTGGAAGTCAACCTTGTTGACCGAAGCCCTAAGGAAACATATCGACCGGTCCGGGAAATGGCTGCGAAAATTATTACGGAAGATGTTGAAATCCGAATTTACAACGGAGCTTCGAGAGAGATTCTCAAAAATTTGAACAACTATCTTTGGTATCGTGATCAAAATGTTTCCAAATATAAATAATATGAAAATCTATCTCAATTGCGGTAAGACCGATCTTCGCAAAGGGATAGACGGATTGGCTGCTCTTGTTACCGAGGCGTTCAGTTTGGATGCCTATGATAATGCGATTTTTCTGTTTTGCGGAACACGTTCCGATCGGTCATTGTGACTTGTTCTTTCCGTTACTTAGCAGAAGTACGTATTGGTTGAACCCTTCTTCTTTCCTCTGGTCAGATGCGGCAGCATTCCCTGATTGTACAGCTTGCTGACGGCTCTGCCCACTCTGCACTTATCTCCACGGGATAGCTGCTGGTATAGTCCGGGACGGTTCATTTCAATGATGTCCCGGACACGCGGCTGCTTTCCATGGGTGCTTCTGCATCGGATGACACAAGCAATTGCCATCTGTGCCAGCTTCTGGTTGGTATAGTTATAAGTAAGTACAAAAATCTGCTTCATAAAAATAACCCCTTTCAAAATTCCACGTTGATTTCTTCGCCGTCTTCTGCAATCTTCTGGAAAAGTGCTGCTTTCGCCTGTTCCTGCCGCAGCTTCTCGTGAGAGATGACCTTGACTCTTTGCCCGATGATGCCTTTTGGAAAGGAAAGTCCTTTCTCCTGCAGGAGCGGCTGCAGCTCTTCTTCGTTGATCGTCACGGTTCCCTTGTTGGTGTAACAGCCATTCTGGTCGATTCCCAGAATCGTCAGCGTATATTGTCCAAAGTCGTTCAATTTCTCAATTGCGGTCACCAGTGCTTCGGTACATGCAATGGGATCTTCAAATTGATATGTCATGATGCCCGTTCCTTTCTGTTGTCGTTGAAGTATGCTTTTGTTTCTTCATCTATGGGAACACCGTGCTGAAAGTTCACGGTGATGGTTTCTTTGCCGATCTGAATGTCCCGGAGCACAGCCTCTTTCAGTGCAGCTGCCTCCGGCGATTTTTCAGTACACATGTAGTTTGTAAACTTTTGAACGATCTCCCGGTATGTTGCATCATTCACCGCAGAGATCGGATTGTCCAAAGCATCCAGCTGCTGTTTCAGCTGCCGGAGTTCCTGTTCGTTTTTCTCAACGGAACGCAGGATGGTTTCGGTAGCACGTCCCTGTTCCAGGTATGCCATCAGGTTGGCGTTTGCCTTTTCCAGTCCGTTGATCCGATTTTGTATGGTGTTGGTCTCTCCGCTCTGCATCAGTTTTCGGAGAGAAAGCTTCTGATTGACTGCCTCGATGATCTTTGGCTGGTTGGCAGGCTGAAAGAGACAGTTCTTCACTGCGTGAAACACAAACGGTGCCAGCTGGTCTGCCCGCACGCTGGGGATGCCGCAGTCACAGCTTCTTCGGTACTGCAGGTACTTGTGCCCGTTGCTGTGGTTGACGTTGCCGGAGAACGGCTTGCCACACTTCGGACAGCGTGTGAAGCCGTTGAGGGCGTAGTAGTTCTTGCCGGTTCTGCTGGCTGTCCGCCGGCGGTTCTGTGCCAGCTTCTCCTGGACCTTGTCGAAGCGTGCCGGCTCGATGATCGCCGGCATCCCGTCCGGGATCTCTATGGGATCCGGCTTGATCTTGTGGGAGTTTCGGTGTCCTTCGCTGTCCTTGGCAGCTGTGCGGTCGTAGGTGTAAGTACCCTTGTATTTCTGGTTCGTCAGGATGGTGTGGATGGCGGTGTCTGAAAAGTCGTTGCCGCCGGTGGTCTTGTATCCCTTTTCTTTCAGATGTTTTTTGATGTAGCTGTAGCCCATGCCGCTGCTGTAAAGGATATAGATGTCACGAACGATCGGTGCTGTCAGAGGATCGATCTCATAGAGTCCAGCCTCATTGACTGTATAGCCGATGGGTGGAACGCCGCCCAGATGACGGCACTGTCTGGCACTTTCCAGCAGTGCCGCTCTGTTATTTTCTTGGCATCTGAAGATTTCTTTGCCGCACTGCCGCTGTTCTTAGTATAAAACGCCTTCGTCTTGTCAAATACTCCCGTTATACCGCCCTGGTTCTGTATCTGCTTTACGCGGTTCGTATACTGAGTGACATAGGTCGTCATCTTCTGTGTATACTCTTCCTTTGAGATCTGACCTTCCGCAACACCTTCAAGCCCTTTTTCCCAGCTTGCAGTGAGGTCCGCACGGAGCAGGCCATTTATGGAATAATACACTATATCGTAGATGATCTCGCCAAGAAATGTCGGTGTGACTATCTGCGTTTTCTTATTAAGTGATATGTATTTATTTGTCTCCAGCTTAGTTATGATACCATCTCTCGTCGCACTGGTTCCTATACCCGCACCCTTTATCTGTTCTCGGAGATCTTCATCCTCTATGAACTGTCCTGCGTTCTCCATCGTCAGAATGAGCGAACCCGAATTATATCTCTTAGGCGGTGATGTTTCACCCTCCTTTATCTCTATGTTCTGTACACTCAGCTTGTCGCCCTTCTTGATCTTTGCCAGCCGCTCTATGAACTCCTGACTATACTTCGGCTCATCCTTTTTCTTGGAAAAACTGTTGGCCGAAACTTTAAGGTATCCTTCGCTAATAAGATATTTAAAATTAGCAAACAGCTTTTCACCGTTCTTCGTGAGTGTCATTGCGACCTTCTGATACTCGGCTGCGGGATAGAATATGCTCAGGAATCTTCTACATATTATCTCGTATACCTTGAGGGCAGTCGGTGCCAGACTTTTTAATGCACCAAATCCCTGTCCAGTCGGTATTATGGCGTAGTGATCGGTGATCTGTTTGTCATTTACATACTTGGTCTTTGCTATACCCTTGTATGTACCGCTATCCATCGCCCCCTGCGCCCATGCCGCAACAGGCTGAAAATTCTTAAGTCCCGAAATGTTTCGCCCTATCTCCTTTGCAACCGCCGTAGATAAGACTCTGGCATCTGTTCTCGGATATGTCACAAGTTTTTTCTCGTACAGCTCCTGTACTATCTTAAGAGTATCAGATGGGCTTATCTTGAACAGCGCTGAACAATCATTCTGAAGCTCCGCAAGATTGTACAACATCGGAGGCTGCTTCTTCTCTTTCTTTCGCTCTATAAACTCAACCACAGCCTCCGGCTCTCCCGCATTTAGTTCCTCTAGGAGCTTTTCTGCATCTGATCTCTCCTTGAAACCATTTTCCTTGTAGAGCAATGGTGACTCAAAATACTTTGTGTCCTTCACCGCTCTCCACTCGGCATCAAAGGTCTGCCCCTCCTCGCCAACGCTTGCTACAAGTCTGTAAAATGGAGTCTTAACAAACTCTCTTATCTCTCGCTCTCTCTTTACTATGATACCGAGCACACATGTCATTACACGACCAACAGCTATGACACACCTGTCCATACCAAGATATCTCTGCACCACATTTGAAAATTTGAGTGAAAGTGCCCTGGAGAAATTGATACCCATAAGGTAATCTTCCTGCGCTCTCAGATATGCCGCATCGCTGAGGCTGTCATACTCTGACAGCGGTTTTGCCTCTCTGATTCCTCTCAGGATCTCCTCCTCTGTCTGAGAGTCTATCCACACCCTGCGCTTTTCCTTGCCACTAACCTTCGCCATGGAGTCCACAAGTCTGTATATATACTCTCCTTCACGTCCTGAATCCGTTGCCACATATATACATCCCACATCATCCCGGTTCAAAAGCCCCGCAACGATATTGAACTGCTTCTTTGTATTTGGAAGGACCTCGTATTTGTATTCAGTTGGAATAAAGGGAATCGTCGCCAAATCCCACTTCTTGAGAGCCGGATCATATGCATCCGGATAGCTCATGGTTATCAGATGTCCGACACACCATGTGACAACCGCTGTATCCGACTCCAGATATCCATTTCCGGCATTCCCCTTCACCCCCAGCACATCGGCAAACTGCCTTGCCACACTGGGTTTCTCTGCTATATATAAATTCTTCAAATTCTACTCCTGTTCCGGTGTCAATTGCCCGCTATCCTATCATCGTGCAACCGACCATAATACATCACAACACATTTTTATAATATAACAGAATTCTCGCCAAGGGGCAAGTGGGGACGGAGGGGACGGAGGTGCCTGTCCCCTCCGTCCCCAGTGCGTTAATACCGAATTGCTTCGCACTTCTCCCTCGCTTTGCGCGTTATTCCAGAATTGCTCCGCACTTCGTGTTCCCGCAATTCTGCGCGGCATTCACACTCCGGCCTGTCGGCCTTCGTGTTCATGTCGCGTCATCCCGTCAAATGCGCTACATGCCGCGAGCAAGCTCTCGCATGTGCGCGCTTGACGGGATTTTAACGCACAAAAAGCACCCCACCTGCGACATGCGCAGGCAGGATGCCTCCAAGCAATTTATATACAATTATGAAGGATTTAACAAACTTAAAGGTTTTACTGCTCGAATAAGAGCTGCTCGTATGTTGGGAATGGCCAAGCTGTCTTTGGAAGCTCCTTCTCAAGCTCATCAGCCGGCTTTCTCACTGTGTCAAATGCTGCAAATACTGTGTTGTGGAAGTACTTAGCCCAAGCCTCTGTATCTCCCTCGTAATCTGCTGCCTTTGCAACCAGCTCCTCAAGGGCTACTGTAGCGCTCTTGAGCTCTGTGAGCTTCTCTGAGATAGTGTTCAGAAGTGATACCTGAACCGTAGGATCGATTCCGAGAGCCTTGATCTCAGCTGCACCCTTTGCAAGCTCTGCCTGATATTCCATGACTGCCGGGATGATCTCCTCATTGGACATCTCTATCATGGTGAGTGCCTCGATGTTGATCTTCTTTGCATAATTTTCAAGCATTACATCAGCTCTCGCCTCAAGCTCTGCCTTATCCATAACTCCAAGGTTCTCGAAGATCTTAACGCTCTTGTCTGCTGCAAGATAAGGAACAGCATCAACCATGCACTTGATATTTGGAAGGCCACGCTTTGCTGCCTCCTCAACCCACTCGTCTGAGTAACCGTTGCCGTTGAAGATGATTCTCTGATGTGCTGTGAGTTCTCTTCTGATGAGTGCCTTGCAGGCTGTCTCGAAATCGTCAGCACCCTCAAGTTCATCTGTCATCTTCTTGATCTGATCTGCAACTATTGTATTAAGTACCATCATTGGAAATGCGATGGACTGTGTTGAACCAACCATTCTGAACTCGAACTTGTTACCTGTGAATGCAAATGGTGATGTTCTGTTTCTATCTGTGGCATCCATTGTAAATGTAGGAAGTGTTGATGCACCTGATACATATGTCTTGCCCTTTGGTGACTCTGTAGCCTCACCTTTTTCGATGATCTGCTCAACAATCGACTGGAGCTGCTCTCCAAGGAATGCTGAGATGATTGCTGGTGGTGCCTCATTTGCGCCAAGTCTGTGATCATTTCCTGCTGATGAAGCGGAAAGTCTCAGGAGCTCAGCGTTGTTATCTACTGCTGCAAGAACCGCTGCCAGGAAGAACTGGAACTGAAGATTTGTCTCAGGATGCTTGCCTGGATCGATGAGGTTCTCGCCCTCGTCTGTTGAGATCGACCAGTTGTTGTGCTTACCTGAACCATTTACTCCGGCAAATGGCTTCTCATGAAGTACACACTCAAGGTCATGCTTTGCAGCGATCTTCTTCATAGTTGCCATAACCAAATGGTTCTGATCTGTGGCAATGTTGGTTGTTGAGAAGATTGGAGCAAGCTCATGCTGTGCAGGAGCGACCTCGTTGTGCTGTGTCTTTGCAAGGATGCCGTACTTCCACAGCTCCTCGTTCAGCTCTGTCATGTATGATGCGATCTTATCCTTGATCGCTGCGAAATACTGATCGTCAAGCTCCTGACCCTTTGGAGGCATTGCTCCGAAAAGTGTACGTCCGCAAAGCTTAAGATCTGTTCTCTTTGCAAATTTCTTCTTATCTATCAGGAAGTACTCCTGCTCAGGACCAACTGATGCAGTAACCTTCTTGGCTGTTGTGTTGCCGAACATTCCAAGAGCCTTGAGGGCTTCCTTGCTGATGGCATCCATTGAACGAAGAAGAGGTGTCTTGTAATCAAGTGACTCTCCTGTGTATGATGTGAATGCTGCCGGGATGCAGAGAATACATGTTCCCTCATCTGTTGTCTTTACAAATGCTGGTGATGTACAATCCCATGCTGTATATCCTCTTGCAGCACATGTCTCACGAAGACCGCCTGAAGGGAATGATGAAGCATCCGGCTCTGACTTGATGAGCTCCTTGCCTGTGAACTGGAGGATAACGCCGCCATCACCGACTGTGCTTACGAATGAGTCGTGCTTCTCTGCTGTTGTCTCTGTAAGTGGCTGGAACCAATGTGTATAATGTGTTGCACCAAGCTCCATTGCCCATTCCTTCATGGCAGCTGCAACTGAGTCTGCGATTGATGTATCAAGAGGCTCTCCCTTGTCAATAGTCGCCTTGAGTGACTTGTAAACTGCTTTTGGAAGTCTCTCTCTCATGACCTGATCTGAGAATACGTGTGAGCCAAATACGGCTGAAATTTTGTTCATCATAATTACTACTCCTTTTCATGATAAATAAATTTGATCAAAAATGAATCCTTAACGTATCCTCAAAAAAAGAGAAAGGTGTCCTCCTTCTTGAGAACACCTTTGTCCATTTCGTATCATCTAATTGTTGAATATAAAATACTCTATATTCTTTCAAAAATCAACCCCTAATTTAAAAAAAATTATAAATAGGGTTTCAAATACTCCACCAATTCATAAACCTTTGTTCCTGGTGCCGAATCAAATATAAACCACTCTATCCTCATCCACACAGTAGCACGCTAGCTTTCCACCCCTGTATCTCTCGCCATTTCCACAGTCGAGATCCATATAGTAAGGCGTCTTGTAAACGTTGTAAGAATGGTCTTCATTGAGCCTGTTCGTCGTCACATGTCCGCAAAACACATACCTGTCAAATGCCTTCTTATCCGAAAACGGAACATTGTGGATATCATGTGAGATGAGAAATCTGTACTCATCTCTTCTCGCTGCATTTGTTATGGACTCGGTAATGTTGATCGTCCTGTCCGCATTTCTAATGTACGAACCGCAATGAATGCCCGGATGGGTGACAACACAATCTCCGTACTTTGGCGAATGTATCTCTGTGTAATGTGGCAGATGAGCCAGATACCCGTGCAGCTTCATCTGTTCATCCACATTGAGCCTCTTGATATCTCTGACTGTTCCACCACCACCGAATATGATCCACTGTCTCTCTGACATGCTTCCCTCTATGTACATCTGGGCAAACAGTTCATGGTTGCCCTTTATGAGCTGCATGGAACCATCCACAAGATAGTCAGACATAAACTCAAGAAGAGGGATTCCCTCATCGTTCCAGTCGAATATGTCCCCCATGACAATCATGTGATCCATGGTCGGATCATAACTTATCTTTTTCAACATTTTCCTGAATGATATGACATCTCCGTGGATGTCGGATATGAGATATAACATATATTCTTCCTTTGACAATCTTTCTATCGCTCAGTTTTATATATTTGCATTGGATTTTTCATTGTGGCTGCCATCTTCTACAAAAAACATTCTAAATCCCAATATCATAACCGGAACCACCTCGCTCATATGCAGCAAAAGCGTCACTGCCGGCTTGATAAATCCCATTTCCGCCAATATAGCATATATGATCAGAAATGCTTCTATCATATATATTCCAAGCACAAACGTTCCACGTCTGGCAGATACTTTCATAAGCTTTGCTGCAGACAGAATGACAGCGATCGACAAAATCACAAGCAATACGAACCACAATATACACAAACCAATCCCAGCCTGATGTTCAATTATCGTAATATTATATCTTGCTCCAAAAATTCTGTCTGGCATACTTCCAGCCTGGTCCAGTTCATCCATGATCGACGAACCTGAAATCTTATTCTTACTGGTAAATACATCATCACATCCGGCGAATATAAGTATAGCTCCACAAAGCAGTGATAACAGACAAGTCACAATATTCAACCTGTGCTGAACAGCCATGTATACAATAAACATAATCATTTCTGCACACACGATAGCAAATGTGAGATCATCTTTGGCCGTCACAAGTTTTACACTCACAACGTTTGCAAGTTCGATAAGAAACCAGAACAAAACTCCACTCCAACTTTTCTTTACAAGGTCAACGCCCTTTACCATAACCACAAAGGCTAGTATCGTTATCACCACCGCATATATTTCGTCACTTCCCGAGCCGAATAATCCCCAATGTCCTCCATCATCGAGTCCACTGTCAGTATGTATTGAAAACGTCACACTTGCCCAGCAGATAACGGCATACAGAAGCGTAAGCACAAACAATGCCGCCGCATCTCTAAATTTCTTTTTATCTGTAAAAAGCGATCCACAATAACGCACTGCGCCGTATGTCTTATCACATATCTTCTCAAGTGGCAAAACAAAAAGTATCGCCCCTACAAGAATACATATAAGAATGTTCCTTATCTGGCTGACTGCACCTCCGCCACCTATGTATCCAGCAAAAAATGTATTCTCTGTTCTCGTCATTATTCCCCACATGGCCGCATAACATATAGCTGATATTACCAATGCCGGTATTGCCATTTTTAGAATCTTCTGATCGTATTTTTTCATCTCTCTCCGCCTCCATATATCAGTTTTTCTACTTGTAAATTAATTCATTCCACGTCTTCTGCTTCGTCGCTCTTATAAGTTCCTGCCTTATCTCCTCATTTGGCACAAATGCAGAATTACTCTTCCTCTGATAAGCCAGATATCCAAGATGGATCAGGTAAGTGAGAACATCATCCTTATTCGTAAAACTTACTATGTCATTCTGAAATGAAACCTTCAAATAATTCAGTATTATACCAATCTTTTCACAAGCTCCTCATAAATCTCCTCCGCCACAGCCAGCTTGTACGCAAGCCTTGTCGGCTGAACTGGAAGCTCCACATAGTACTCTTCCACATCACCATCTATGTCTATTGCAAAGTATACCTGTCCCGGAACTGAAGCGTTCGGATTTGCCGGATCAACATTGCCCATTGTTCCAGTCACGCCGATTCCTATATTCGCATTATATGCCTTCCTGCACGCCTTCGCCATGGCACCTGCAGTTTCCTTTGAATAAACTGTATACTTATCTATGATCTCCGCCGGAACTCCCTGCATGATCTTTGCCTCATTGCAGTAGGTGACAAATGCCCCTTTCAGCACTGCCGATGAGCCCTCCGTGTCTGTGATGAGGGATGCAATCTGCCCTGAGGTGGCAGATTCCATGGTGGTGATGGTGAGGTCATTGGCAATAAGTAACCTGGTAAGTTTTCTATAGTTCTCTCTTATATTGTTTTCGCTGTACTGTTTGTACTCATTCACTTTATTATCAATCATAGATTAACACATCCTTATCAGTTGAATATTAGCAGTCTATCTAACATATCAGTGACAGTCATCCCCGCCACCAGTCTTTAGGTCTCTTATCCCGCCAAAATAAGCACTTTCTTGCCCTCAAATGCAAATCCGTAATGTACAATATGGTCTTTGTCTATCCCCTTATCCGTAAGTTCTGTATCATATTTTTTCTCGTTGATCTGAGCCAACGCTGCAAGTGCTGTATCCTGAAGTGTACGTTCTTCTTCCTAGTTTTCATCCTCATCACAGTTTACGTCCTCATCCGCTGTGGCTTCTCTATCCTCGTCACTTTCATCCTCTGTATCATCAAAATCACCAAGGTCATCAAGGTCCACACATTCATCAGCATATTTCGCCTCCATAATCTTGTGGATCTGCTCATACTCCTCATTTCTGATCTTTATAAGTCTACTATAAAGTTCACTATAGTTTACCGGTTCTCCCTTTTCCTTTTTCTCATCCACAAACTTATCAGCTTTTTCTACAAATTCAAGAAAATCGTGACGTTCCTCTTCACCCTCATCTTTATCGTCAGGAATCACTAGTGCTTTGTGTGCCATATCTACTTTTATATCTGTCAGCCTTGTCATTTCAACTAGAGCATTAAGCTGTTCCTGAAGGCTGAGTATCTGAATCTCCAATACTTTTCTATCATACTCGCTATCGATTATCTCCTGATCATGATTTATGAACCTGCACTTCAGATCCGGCTGTGGCTTAATGGGAATGATCAATAGCCTGACAGCTATAAACACTGCCATCATACTACCCATGTCAAATAATGAATGACTGCTGAAACTGTTGTCCACAATTCCTGCCTTTGCACATATTCCAAATATCAGAAGTCCCAAAACACTTACATCTATCCATATCAGCATCCACATTCTTTTATGTGAATAACGTTCAACTATCTTCGAAGCACATGCCAGCAGAACGATAATAAATGCCAGCAATGCAATCATCCACATAACAACTGGCGAATTCAACGGTTCGCCCACAAACGAATAATCACTTGATACATTTCTGCGCAATCCGTTCTCGAATCTATCCAATACAGGAAGTACAACATAGCCATAAGCTATCCCCAGCATCACATTAATGATTATATAAATCAGCCATTCTCCTATCGACTCACTATTAAATAATGCATATATCATAAGCACTTCCACAGCTGCACTGAACAGCACCATTAGAACCCATATGGCATATCCAGTCATCTGCCAGACAGAAGATAATGAAGTTTCAAATAACATATCTGCTTTTGCACAAATCCGGTTTGCATATATGTATGTAATAACGGCAAGATAAATTACCGATAAGATAAACCATACAATACCACTCTCAAAGAATTGCCTGCATATATAACATACTGCAAGACTCAACGCAATCACGCAAAATATGTACAAGCCTGCCCGGCTAATCTTCGTATAAGGGATATAACAAAAAATGGCAATCAGCGAGGCAACCACAAGTATCGCAACTGCAAATACTCTTGTTTGTTTCAGATTATGATTCATCGACTTGCAGATATCCTGATAAATATTATATGTAAGTTCCCATGGATACATTAGTATTATCAGGCCTGTGAATAGCATCAGTTTTCTTTCATCAAACCACGCTGAAAGGAGCTGAGAAAGCCACGTCTCCTCTCCAGTCAGATTATACGCATCTTTGAATATAACAAAGTCTTTTACCACAAATGCTGTTATAAGCAGCACTATGATAACAGCTGCTTTTATTTTGTAACTTCTGGTCGTTATTGGCTGCTTCTCTTCTTTGTCATCTGTCTCTTCAAAAAGCCTAGTTGAGGCTTCGTCATCCGGATCGCCTTTTGTTTCATCTTTTGGCATTGAACTTGAAGTCTTGTTTAAAGTTTCGTTGTTTTTTTCTTTGGTGTTGTCCATTCTCCATCTCCTCGTTATTGAAATATTAGGTGTTTGCGAAACGCCACAAGCCGCATAAATACGGCATTTTTTGTTACTAAAATCAAAAATCTCCTCACGGTTTGTGATACGATGAGATATCTGCCAATTCCATCATGAAGAGAACTACAAAACACTACACGGTTAAGATCAACTCACGATAAGTGGTAGTCTTCTATCTAAAAAATAGGCGGCCGTTGACTTCGAAAAACGACCGTTCAAAAACAGAACGGTGAACACTAGACGCCGTAAGCCGCAAGACTACTGAAGCCCTACGGCTCCTTTTCCACCTATGAACATAATATTCATTACACTTTTTTCCTACGTATTATTTTTCCAAGTTCATTCTTCTCAAACTCTTTCTCCATACAAATTTCTTTTACATAACTTACTACGCCTTCTGATACAAGCAATTCGTTTAATTTATTTATATCAAATGCCTGATCATTCACTAACTTTATTAAAATTCTAACTTTACTTCCTATAAAAACCGATTCAACAAGAGATTCCTTCACACCTTCTATATTGTTAATTTTTTCTTCCAATAATTCTGGGACAACCTTGTTCCCATCCTCAAATACAATCAAATTACTTTTTCTTCCCGTCAGGAACAAAAAACCGTCTTCATCAATATATCCCATGTCCCCTGTATACAGTTTTCCATCTATCAAGACACTCTTTGTAGCCTCTTCATCATTATAGTATCCAATCATTATAGTAGATCCAGAAACCACAACCTCTCCATCTACTATTTCAACATTACAACAAGGGAGAACCAATCCAACACTACCATTTTTATAATATTCATCTCTACTCATCGTTACACAAGGAGAACATTCTGTTAAACCGTATGCAGAATAGGCTCTACATCCATAGTTAACTAACACTTCATTATAACTTTCATCTAACCTGGCTCCTGCACACATTATTTTCTTTAATCTGCCGCCCGTTGCTTTTTCAAAATTATTAGTACGTTTTAGCATAATACACATTGTTTTTACCAATACAGGAGGTAAGTTTAAATTAGTTGGTTTATATAATGTTAAATCTTCAAAAAAATGCAACTTGTCTCGTACAACACAAATAGTTCCACCTGAATATAAAGGTCCCATCAGGTCAGCAACTATTCCAAACAAATGACTATACGGCAAAAAGTTGACATATACCGCACCTCTTTCATATTTGTACAGCTCCATTCCTGCTATAGTGTCATGCACCAAATTCTTTTGCGAAAGCATTACCCCTTTTTTATATGAAGTTGTTCCTGAGCTACAGGCAATAGTGCACACATCTAGCTCAGATGTTTTAGGTAAAGGTACTTTCTCACTTTTTAACATATCTCCAATACAATTATCGTCAATGCATAAAAAGTCTATATCCTCTAGATTCATTATATCTCTCCCTGACAAAACCGCTATATTTCCTGAAAGTACAACAGCAAAATATGCTATAGCAAACAACCTAGAGTTTTTTAAACATAGTAGGATATATTTCCTATTGTATTTTAGGAGATACGACGCAACCGCCTTAACATCATCACAAAAAGAAACATAACTCCATTCACACTCGCTTTCTTTGAACGCAACAATATCCCCATATTTTTCAATTTGATTTATAAACTGTAAAAAATCATCTATATGTTTCACATCGTATAACGGATAATTTCTCATTCTTCTCTCTCTCTCTTGATAATATATAATTAGTAACATAATCCCCCGAATAATATATGTATTCAGGCAATATCACTTCAACTGCAAAACCGGCATTTTCAAATATCATAACATCTTCATTTTGTATACATTCATAGATTATTTTTTTTAATGGATATTCCACAAACATATATTTCACAAAACAATTAATTGCTTCTATCTTTTTTGTTTCGTCTAACTGATGAACAAAAGAAACATTAATTCTAGTATTTAAATCATTCACTCTGAAATCATAGCTGTAAACAATACCTATGGCGTTTTCTTCTTCATCAAATAACATAAAAAAATCATGAAAAAAGCCTTTTAGCCTATGTTGAAAACTTTCTTCCATTTTTTCTGTATAGTTATATCTAGGCATATTCATATTCTCTTTCAGGAGTTCTAGAGCTAGAACATAATCAACTTCTTGTATTTTTCTAATAAATATCATAAACTTTTTCCTTATCTAAAATCTAATCTCTGGATAATAACACGACAGACCCATGTTGCATTTCTCCAGCGAATCAAATGGATAAATCATTCTTTCTAAATATTCCGTTTCGTTTTTTGCATTCTCGGCTATCTTGATATTTTTTTTCGTTGTTATAATATCTTGACAAACAGACAACGGATTGTCTGCTCTTCCTACTATTTTCAACGAATAGATCCCCATTTTTTGCATTCGATATAATGCACACATTGCACAAGCTTCATTATGAAATAATCG
>USSH01000036.1 GCA_900557435.1 uncultured Coprococcus sp.
CAATAGTAAGATAAGAATTAGTATTTTTAATAAGCATTGTTTCTTTTCTATTTTTCTTTGTATGTGGTCTTGATTTAAATGCATCTACCACTAATTTTACAATTGTAATTTTATATAGCTTGTCTTGCCATTTTACACTTGCTACTCTATCAAATTTTATTTGTTCAGAATCTTCTTTTACAATTCTTAACATTAAATATGATACAAATATTGATATTATTATAAGAGACTGCATTATAAATCCAAAACTACTGTTATAGAAGTTTGATAGTGCTGGGAAGTTTGACTCAGCCCAAGCCTGTAATGGTTTAATACATATAAGTGGTACTACAGCAATAATATTTAAACTTCTAAACATATAATTTATTTTATCTTGTTTTAGTATTTCAAGATATATATCTTGTAAAATATTGTTTAAATTTTTAAGATAAACAGAAGTACCATCAACCTTCCTATCACCTAGGTCATAAGTCAGATATGATATACCAGCAAACAATTTAGATGGGGACAATCCTCGGATAAATAATATGTGGTAGAAAGCTGTGGGTGATCTGCAACTTGAATTTTGGAGAAATGTTATACAGCATAATTTAAAATCAATAAAAACAGCCCATAGGTGCTCACGAAAAGTAGATTGCATCCGGGAAAGCATAACATAAAGGCCTGCACGACTGTGTTGAAAATCGATAGCGCAGACCTTCCTGTCTTGGCATTTTCTTGCTAAGTCGCAGACCTCAACGCCCTTATCGAGGTCGGAGACGCATGCAGATAGAAAATGCCAAGGCAGGAAGAAGTCAAGCGTGATTTTCAACACAGTCGTGCAGGCTTGTTGTGCTTTCCACGGATGGGCACAGGCTTCCGTGAACACCTATGGGCGTCCGTCAATTAATTCCTAGGCGGCAGCGTAATGTAGTTCCTGTCAGATGGTTGGAACAGTTTTGGACGGAAATCTTCCTTGGTCAGTTCAAATATAGAATGGGAAACCAGGAAGTAGTAAGCTTCCACAGCCTGATCCACATTGATGTTCGTGATCTCCGGGCTGTTAAGGTACCCCTTGATGGCTACGGTGAGTCCCATGACAAGGTACTTACATATAATGAGAGGGGACAGCATAGGGTTGGCCGGAATCTGATCGGTGTCGAATATCTTCAGGTGTTCCTTGAAGAAGTTGGTGAACTGCTCGATCATGACCTGCTCAAAGCTGTTCTGTCCGGTTGTCTCGAAAAGCTTTCTGTAAAGCTTTGCTTCATTGATAATGTGGGTGAAAAGATACTTGATCGCCTCAAGGATCATGTTGTGTTCCAGCAGGACCTCAAGCTCCTTTGTCACCTCATTGTAAAGCATATAGTCCATCAGTTCGTATTTGTCTTTGAAATATCTATAGAAGATAGGTCTTGATATACCCACATCCTCAGCGATCATAGTAACTGTAATTTTCTCGAATGAATGCTCATTTACAAGCTTTTTAAAGCTTCTGATAATTTTGTCTTCTGTCTTTTCTTCGCTTGGATTTGGCACTTCCCAAACCTCCTTTTTGGTCTATATATGGACAGTTTCAAGTAAATCTGTTTGTCAGATGTATAGCTGAATGTTCCAATTTTGAATATGTGTTCATACGTTTGTTACAGATTACCATATTTGTAACAAAATGTAAACGTTTTCGTATTTTGGGTAGTTTATTAAAAAAAAATCAGGTTGTATAATCCACCACAGAATAGAAAAAGGAGATGTTATGGCTATGTTAAAACTAGGAGAAAAGATAGTAAGTGCGAGAGTCGTGATACTGATCCTCAGCTTAGTTCTTCTCATACCAGCGGCATACGGTTATATCAAGACCAGGGTAAACTACGATATTCTGTCATATCTTCCTAAGGATATCGAGACAATGGTTGGTCAGGATATACTGGTTGACCAGTTTGGTACAGGAGCCTTTTCACTGTACGTTGTAGAGGGTATGGAGGATAAAGATGTATCCGCACTGAAATCAAAGATTGAAAATGTAGACCATGTGTCAAAGGTTATCTGGTACGACAGCTTTGCTGATCTGTCGGTTCCTAAGGATATGCTTCCTGAAAAACTGTATGACGCATTTAACAATGATGACAAGGATGCCACCATGATGGCGATCATATTTGATGATACAACTTCTGCTGATAGTACGATGGATGCTATCGAGGAGATACGAAAGATATCAGATAAGCAGTGCTTTCTCTCTGGTATGTCAGCGGTTGTTGTAGATACAAAGAAGCTGTCAGAGAAGGAAACCCCAATCTATGTTCTGATAGCGGTGATCCTCAGCAGTATAATCCTTGCGATCACCATGGATTCGATCATGATACCGGTACTGTTTCTGGCAAGTATAGGTATGGCGATCGCATACAACCTGGGTTCAAATATATTTATGGGCCAGGTATCCTACATAACAAAGGCGCTGGCTGCGGTACTTCAGCTCGGTGTGACAATGGATTACTCGATCTTCCTGTGGCACAGCTACAAGGCACAGCAGAAAGAGTATACGGATAAGAAAGAAGCTATGGCGCATGCGATTGCCGAGACTATATCATCCGTTGTGGGAAGTTCCATAACAACTGTTGCCGGATTTGTGGCACTTTGTTTCATGAGTTTTACGCTCGGACTTGACCTTGGTATCGTCATGGCAAAGGGGGTTGTTTTCGGAGTTATCGCCTGCGTAACGATACTGCCTTCTCTCATCCTTGTGTTTGACAAGGCGATAGAAAAGACAACACATAAGGTAATACTTCCTGAGTTTAAGGGAGTAGGAAAATTCATAGCTAAGCATTACAGGATATTCCTTGTATTGTTTGTGATCATCCTGATCCCGGCAATATATGGCTACAACCATACAAAGGTTTATTACAAGCTGGATTCATCACTTCCGGACAGCCTGGAGAGCGTGCAGGCCAACAAAGAGCTGGCTGAGGCATTCAACATGAATTCAACACATATGATACTTGTCACAAATGATCAGAGTGATAAGGACACACGAAACATGATGTCGGATATTGAGAATATAGATGGCGTAAAGTTCTGTCTTGGACTTGACAGCATCATCGGTTCAGGAATCCCGTCGAACTTCATCCCTTCTGAGGTGACAGAGGCACTTAAGAGTGATGAGTGGCAGTTGATACTTGTCGGCTCTGAGTATGAGGTTGCGTCAGATGAGGTCAACAACCAGTGTACCGAGATTGAGAATACCATCGATTCGTACAACGAGAAGAACATGCTCGTTGGTGAGGCGCCTTGTACAAAGGATCTTATCAAGATAACAGATAAGGATTTCGCCTCAGTAAGTACAGTTTCAATCGGCGCTATATTCATCATCATCCTCTGTGTATTCGGTTCAATATCACTTCCAATAGTGCTTGTTGCCGTCATAGAGTTTGCGATATTTATCAACATGGGTATTCCTTGTTTTACAGGAACTGAGCTTCCTTTCATAGCATCAATAGTTATCGGTACTATCCAGCTCGGTGCGACGGTTGATTATGCCATACTGATGACTACCAAGTACAAGAGAAACAGACTGAACGGATATAGAAAGTTTGACGCCGTGGCAACGGCATGTCAGGAGTCAGTACAGTCTATAGTTGTCAGTGCACTTTCATTCTTCGCTGCAACATTTGGCGTAGGTCTTTACTCAGATATAGATATGATCAGTGCACTATGTACACTTATGGCACGTGGAGCACTCATAAGCATGTGTGCTGTTATCCTGATGCTTCCATCAGCACTGATGCTCTTTGATAAGATCATCATGTTCAGATATAGAAAGAATCTCATTGATGGATCTTCACCTGATGCGGACAGAGACACAGCTCAGGCGTAGGCGAGTTAATTATCAAATAGAAACAATGTAGTACGCGGAATCCGCTACATGGATTCTCACATATATTATGGAAAGAGGTAATAACATGATCAAGTGGAAGAAATATATTTGCGTGGCACTGTCAGCAGCAATGATGGCAACGCTCATGACCGGATGCGGTGATACATCAAATGATAACGCTTCGTCAGGTAAGACAGAAGCAACTACAGAAAGTGATGCAGAGGCACTTCAGGATGCTCTCACGTCCCAGATATCTGCTGAAAATTCAGAGGATGCAGATAAGGAAGAGACAGTATATGTTCTGGCTGATGCAGACGGCTCAGCAAATGATGTCACAGTTTCAACATGGCTTAAGAATACAGATGGTTCAGATGGACTGAACGATAAAACAAACCTTACAGACATAGAGAATGTTAAGGGATACGAAGGTTACAAGGATAACGGGGATGGCACGATAACATGGGCAGCAAATGGCTCTGATATATATTATCAGGGAAAGTCCAATGAGAAGCTGCCCGTCGATGTCAAGATAACTTATAAGCTGGATGGTGAGGATATAGAGCCGTCAGAGCTTGCAGGTAAGAGTGGTAAGGTCACGATCAGATTTGATTATACAAACAACACAAAGCAGACGGTGAAGGCCGGAAGCAAGAACAGTGAGGTCATATCACCATTTGTAATGCTCTCAGGAATGATCCTTCCGGTAGACAAATTCTCAAACGTACAGGTTGAGAATGGTAAGGTCATCTCGGAGGGAAGCAATCAGATCGTGGTTGGATATGCGGTGCCGGGATTTAAGCAGTGCCTTCAGAATGGAATAGACGACAGCAAGATCCAGACTGCTATAGACAATATAGAAGTTCCGGATTATGTAGAGGTATCAGCAGATGTAACAGACTTTGAATTGGCTATGACAATGACAGTGGCTGCAAGCGATCTGCTTGACGCGGATGCGACAGACGCTGTGGACGAGGTTAAGGACAAGGCGGATCTCAATGAACTTTCTGACAGTGCAGATAAGCTTGGAAGCTCGGCAAATGAGCTGGAAAAGGGCGCAGGAAAGATCACAAATAGTCTTGAGACACTGAAGGATGGAACTTACTCATTGAAGACCGGAGCTGAGACACTGGCTGATGGAGCTGCATCACTCAAGACTTACACAAGCCAGCTTGCAGATGGAACCTCTAAGATCTCCACAGCTATGGACTCTCTCGATGAGGGTATTGCATCGATAAAGAACGGTTCAGCAGCACTCAGCGATGGAGCTAAGACTCTTGCAACCGGAGCTAAGACTCTTGATACAAGCGTTGGAACACTTCAGACCGGAGCAAACAGCCTTGACAGTGGAACAAAGCAGCTTCTTGCAGGATTTGCTGGAGATGAAGAGAATGTAGGACTTTCAAAGGGTGGAAGTTCACTTGCGTCGGGAGCTAAGACGGCATACGAGGGTTCACAGGCACTTGCAAAGGGTGCAACAGATCTGAAGAATGGTGTTGACACACTTATAACAATGATGACTGGTATGCCTGATCAGGTGGTAAGTCAGGCAGAGGCAGAGGTATATAGCCAGCTCGGTGGCACTATATCAAGTGAGGCTGGAATCGATGCAGCCATGGAGCAGATAGAGGCAGTTCTTCCACTGGGTCAGGCAGCACTTGACGCGGCAAAGGGAGAAGGAACATATGCAACTCTCCTTGCACAGTACAATGGCCTTGCACAGGCAAAGGGTGCTCTTAACGCAATAGACAATATAAGCGCTTCACTGACAGCAACATTGTCATCTGATAAAACAAAGGCTCAGATAAAGGCTCTGCAGGATGGTGCGACAACCCTTGACACCAAGATGGGTGAATTGTCGACCGGACTTAAGTCGGTAAAGGAAGGATCAGAGACTCTTTCAGCAGGTATTAACACAGCGTATGCTGGTGTAAAAACTCTTTCAAAGGGTACAGGAGATCTCACAACCGGTGTCACAGCCCTCAAGAGTGGTTCAAAGGACCTCAGCGATGGAGCGGCAACTCTTTCGGCAAATATGAACACTCTGTATCAGGGAAGTATAACACTTGCAAATGGAAGTGGTGAACTGAAGACTGCAGCTGGTACACTTAATACAAGTGCAGGACAGATTGCCGATGGTGCCAAATCGTTAAGTGAGGGTGCTAATCAGCTCAACTCAGGAACGAAGACACTTGACAGTGGAGCAGAAAAACTTGTCACAGGCTCAAAGACTCTCAGCGATGGCATGAAGCAGTTCAACGAAGATGGAATAAAGAAGATCACCAAGTTATTTGCCGGCAACTATCAGGAAGATATAGATTATATTGAGGCTCTGTTCTCAGACGATGCAAAATACACAAGCTTTGGCGGTGCTATAGATGGAACAAAGAGTACTGTGAAGTTTATATACGAAACTGCGGCAATCAAGACAGATGAAAAATAAAATTTGAGTGAATCTCCCCTCTGTAAGACGAGGGGGGATCGTGGACGGAAAAAGATATATAAATATCGGGTAAACTATAGATAATCTTCGTGTTGACTTTAATGTGACCGTAGGTTATAGTATAAGCGTCCATGAGGACGATGGTAACATTTACTATATTTTAGGAGGAATTTGAACATGTTTGATAAGGTTAAGGCAATATTCGAGGATCAGTTAGGAGTTTCACAGGATGAGATGAAGCTCGAGACAAACTTCAAGGATGATCTTGGTGTAGATTCACTTGATCTGTATGAGATCGTTATGAAGCTTGAGGATGAGTTCAATGTTGAGATCCCAGCTGAGGAACTTGATGATGTAGCTACATTTGAGGATGTACTTAACTACCTTAAGAGCAAGGGCGTTGAGGAGTAATCCAATCGGGATTATTTAGGTATTTCGGAATTCTCAAAAGCAAGAGATATTGCTAACTGAACAGATTGGACTGTTTTGAATACATTGTTATTCAAAGTTGTCATGTATCGGACATGACGTAACTTTGGTAGCCAGCCAGGACATATGTCCTGACTGACCATCCAAGGCTATGAGATGATTTACGAATTATATATCACAATTGCCAATATAGCAGGTGTGTACAGTGGTGCACATGTGCTTTTTTTATGCCCATTTATTTACCATAATGGCAAAGGGGACAGGCACCTCCGTCCCCATCTCTCCGTTTCGGCAAAGGGGACAGGTACCTCCGTCCCCCGGTTCATGGGACGCCTACTGCCTGGCTCGATTTTCACATTTGTGAGTAATGTAACAGGTAAAAGGATAAAATTATCCTAAAAATGTGAAATTGCTGCTTCTGGGGATAATAATTCGGGCTTTTCTCCCCGAGAAGTGATAAAAAAGTCCTATGGGAAAAAGTTGTAACTTTATCGACGAAAATATCTAGTTTATAGAAAAACAACTTGTTATCAAAAGGTAGGCAAGGTTTGATAAACCGCATCTAAGGCTGGAATCGGCGGATAACCCTGACAAATAGATGCGAAAGCCTTGTGAGCGGCAGAGAGAACTGGTCAGCGTGACGGTCGACTTGCCAGGATATCTCCGCTTGCGATTTGCCGGGCCCTGTTTTATAATAGGGGATGGCTGACCTGTATTAAGAATAAGTCAAGACAAAAAGAATGGTACAATTCAGTACAGGCAGATCGCAATGATGTACGAATGTAAAGCAATTACAAAATATAATAAAGGCGGTAAAAAAGAATGGGTAAGACAGCAGTTATATTCCCAGGTCAGGGCGCACAGTATGTGGGCATGGCAAAGGATTTTTATGACAACTTTGAGGACAGCAAGAAGGTATTTGACGAGGCGGATGATGTTCTGGATATAGAGCTCAAGAAGATCTGTTTCGAGGAGAATGATGACATCAACAAGACAGAGTACACACAGCCAGCCATGGTTGCAGCAGAGGTTGCCATATATGAGCACCTGAAGAACGCAGGCCTCAAGGCTGATGTATTTGCAGGACTCTCACTTGGAGAGTACAGCGCACTTGTTGCAGCAGGAGCGATGACGCTCGCTGACGGTATCAAGACAGTTAGAAGAAGAGGTATCCTTATGCAGAACGAAGTACCTCTCGGAATGGGCGGAATGGCAGCAGTCATAGCTATGGACGCTGACAAGATCGCTGAGATATGCGAGAACACACCTGGAAAGGTACAGATAGCAAATTACAACTGCCCTGGACAGATAGTTATCTCAGGTGAGGCAGAGGCTGTTAAGGCTGCATCAGCAGCACTTGCAGAGGCAGGCGCAAAGAGAGTTATCCCACTCAATGTAAGCGGCCCGTTCCACTCACAGATGCTCGTCCCAGCAGGAGAGAAGCTTTACGACTTCCTTCAGGACATTGATGTTGCAGAGGGATTTGCTCCTTATTACTGCAATGCGGACGCAGAGGAGATCACAGATGCATCTAAGGTGAAGGAACTGCTCAAGAGACAGGTGTACTCATCAGTAAGATGGCAGCAGACAATAGAGAACATGATAGCTGACGGCGTTGATACATTTATCGAGGTTGGCCCGGGCAAGACTCTCACAGGCTTCATGAAGAAGATCAACAGAGAGGTAAAGAGCATAAATATTGCAACTGTAGACGATTTAGCGAAATTGGAGGAACTGAATGCTTAAGGATAAGGTAGCAGTAGTAACAGGTGCCGGAAGAGGTATCGGACGTGAGATAGCAAAGACATTTGCCGGATATGGCGCAAAGGTAGTAGTAAACTTCAACGGCTCAGAGGAGCGTGCGAACAGCCTGGTTGAGGAGATTAAGGCAGCAGGCGGAGAGGCAGTGGCTTTCAAGGCAAATGTGGCAGATTTCACTGAGGCAGAGGCTCTCATGAAGTTTGCAGTCGCTACATATGGAAGAATAGACATTCTCGTGAACAATGCGGGAATCACAAGAGACAACCTTGTGCTTGGCATGAAGGAGGCTGATTTCGATGATGTTATCAATATCAATCTCAAGGGTACATTCAACTGTATCAAGCATGTGTATAGAACCATGATGAAGCAGAAGTATGGACGCATCATCAACATGTCATCAGTAGTCGGAATAGAGGGAAATGCAGGTCAGGTGAATTATGCAGCGTCAAAGGCAGGTGTGATCGGCATCACCAAGTCTATAGCAAAGGAGCTTGGAAGCCGTGGAATCACAGCAAATGCCATAGCACCAGGATTTATCAAGACAGACATGACAGATGCACTCTCAGACAAGGCGAAGGAGGCAATGCTTGACCATATCACAGTCAAGAGACTCGGTGAGGTTTCAGATATTGCTGAGACAGCGTCGTTCCTTGCTTCAGACAAGGCATCATATATAACAGGACAGGTCATCAAGGTTGATGGTGGAATGAGCCTGTAAATTAATTAAATATATAAGTAAAGGAGATCGTACTTTTGAAAGTCCGGTCTCTTTATTTTTTCAGAAATGGGGGGTGGCTGGAATCTGCATATTTGTAGATCCTATAATTATATGAGTGTAGATAAACTATGGATCATTGCAGCAGCTGTAGTAATTTTACTTTTAGTAATTAGTGTGATACAGCTGGTTCTTATAAGAAGACGAAAACGACTTGAGCTGCAGTATCAGGATATTGAACGGAACCTCGGTGATGAGGAGCAGTACAGACGCGTTGTAGATGAGAGCCGGAGCTATAGACATATACGACATGACCTAAAAAAACAGGAACGAGTCATGGAGATGGTAACAGATGGTACAGGTATAACAAAATACACTGGAAATATTGTGCTGGATTCTGTATTGACTCAGGAATATAATGATGCAGTGGCTTGCGGTATAGTTATGGATATAGATGTCGCGGATGAATTTGAAGTGGGACTTTCGGATAAAGAAATAGTCAGTCTTTTTGCTAATCTTTTGGATAACGCACGTGAAGCTTGTGAGAGATGTGGAAAAAGTGACAGTCAGAAATTTCTCAAAATAGCAATATCCATTAGGGTGTCTGGCTCCAGGTTGTTGATATCTGTGGAGAACAGCAAATCGGAAAATGAACACCCTGATGTAGATGAAATGAAGACTAGCAAGCCGGACAAAGAAAATCATGGATATGGAGTGGCTATAATTCGTGATATTGTTGATAGACACAACGGCGAAATCTATATGAGAGATGAAGAGGGGATGTTTTGTACCAAGATCAGCATGTCTGTCGAAAATCAAGAAGAGACAGAATGCAGATAGTTGTGGGGGATAATATGAGTTAAAAAGATACAGAGGGGGACACAAATGATAGGAGAAATCAATTGGACGAAAGTAGTGGCGGAGGCTGGAAGTGCACTCATAGTCTGTTCGGCTATGTTATCGTCACTTCCATATAAGAGGAAAAAGTCAGGGGTAGTTGTTATGTTTGCAATGAACCTTGTATTTTATGTGTGTGTTCAGCATATGAAGGAGATTGATGGGGTAGGACCTCTGTTGGCACCGATTATTGAGATGACATTTTCGTTTGTGACGATAGGGTTGTTCACTAAGGGGATCATATGGAAAAACTACATTATATTTTTCCTTGCTGTTCAGTGCTGCAACGTCGGTACAGTAGTAGCCTCTCTGATCTTTAAATCCTGCGCTCAAGCTGTGACAGATGCCGCTTTAGGAAAGTATGATAATGTACAGGGAATTATTATAGCAGCAGTGGCATCTGTGATTATGACGATTCCTATGGGATGGTTGTTTAAACGCCTACTGCACCCTGAGGTGTACGACAGGGAACGGCTTTATAAGATAATCGCCATGGTGTTGATAGTTGGAAATGAAGCAGAATATTACTTTAGGATATATTTTAGCAATTATCTAAAGAATATTACGGATAAGAAGACATTGATAGGCATACTAAGCCAGCTATTCATGACAGTGGGACTTGTATTAACATTGAATGTAGCTGCGGGTATATATAACAGATCGGAGAGAAAAAGGATACAAAGAGAAAAATCATTGCTTGAAAGCCTGGCAGAGGAAAACTACAATCACTATCAGATGCTGGTATGTGAGAACCGTGAACTTCAGAAACTCGGGGAAAATCATAGTGCGCAGGCTGTGGAAGAATATGCCAGGAAACTTAGACAGTATGGGCAGGAACTGAGTGGATTTCCGTTAAGCGGGAACATGACTATTGATGCTTTGCTGTGCAGATATAGCAGGGAAGCGGCAAGGCAGGGGATGCGATTCGATGCGGTTGTGGAACCGTTGCTTGACATCCCTATAAGTGAGGTGGAGTTGATATCTATATTCGAATATCTGATGAGGGTTATGTACAATGCCGTGAGTGGAGAACCGTATGGTAGATGGATGTCGGTAAAACTTCGTTTCAGAAGTGGAATGATGCTCCTTATAGTGGAGGGAAATGCCAGCCAGCCGAATCGACGAAGAGAAGACGGTCGAAACATAAGACTCGTTCGTGAAATGACAGAAAATCATGCGGGGGTGTTAACTCAAGAAAAAGGAAAAGTCCAGGTCTTTATTCCAAGTACAAAAACTGCATAAGACATTGGAAATTAAAAAGGGAAAGGGGAGATAACCGGATGAATGCTGCTGAACTTTCGCTTGTATGTATGGCTGCCTTGCTGACATCTGTGGCAGCCTGGGCTATACCATTTAAGAGAGATGGGGTATTGATACGTCTCAGCTTACTGCTTTCTGTATTTGTACTGGAACTTGGAGTGCTTTTGATTCAGAGGCTTGGCGTGGTGGGGAAGTTTGCCGCTACTATAATGGAACTGCTGATTAGTTTTATCCTGATTGGAATATACGGCAAGGGCATAATCTGGAAAAACTTTATCGTTTGGTATGTGGTTACTCAGTGCAGTAATATATGGATGGCTATTCAGACTGCAATTATTCCAAGTTTTGCTACGGTTTATGCGGCACTGCTTCTCAGGGATGGACATATAGAACTGTTTCCATACCTAATGCTTGTAGGGACCAATGTAATTGGAACATATCTGCTGGGACTGCTGTCTAGAAAAATTTTTAAACCTGAGGTTCTGTCTGGGGCAAATGTATATAGAGCCATGACGTTGATACTTATGACACTTATTGTACTTTTGGGATCAGCATTACATGAGATCATAGATGAGAAAAAGCCGGAATATCATGGCAACAATTTATTTTTGTTTGGATTTTGGATAGCATTTACTATTATATGGCTTTTTGTACTCAATCTTATTGCATATATATACAACAGGGCTGAGAGGAAACGAGTCAGGAACAGAATGGAGCTAATAGAGAAACTGGCAAATGACAATTATAAGTATTACAGAGATCTTGCAAGGTCAAATGATGAACTGAGGGTTCTGTATAGCAGAACAAGGATGTTTCGCGACTGGTCGGATAGGGATAAGATGTATGCTGAATTTGTGAATAATATGGAGACGAAAACCAGGGACAGTTATGAGTTTTCTCTGAGTGGATGTCTGGCGGTGGATGCTCTGCTCTACGAATACAGTGAGAAAGCGAAAGAAAAGGGAATCAGATTTTCCGCGGTGCTGGAACCATTTAACCAGATTCCTGTATCTGAGCAGGATGCTGCAGCCATTGTGGAGTATCTAATGGAAAGCGTATTTGTCAGTGTTGCGGGTGGCGACAACTGTGACTCATGGATTATGTTGGATTGGCGTATGAGAAAGGGAATGATGATAGTCGTACTTGCGTATCACGGTGCAGTAAAGAAGCATTTTTCAGGAAGAAATATAGAATTTGTCAGAGATATAGTTTCGATGCATTATGGTGTAGTTCAGGCGGTTTCGGAAAATGGGGAAGATCAGATTAGATTGTTTATCCCGAGTCAGGACCATGATAAGGAAGCGGAAAAGTGATAAACATACCGATATCGTATAGATTATTATATGTCCATTCACGGTATTATGTCGAAAAGTTGTGCGTGATTATATCAAAGTTATGCAATGATTCTTTAAAATGACTACCTATTTTGGTAACATGAGTTGATATACTTAGTTGAGAGGTCTAGATGATGAGAATAATAATTTGTGATGATTCGATTATAGAGGCAGAGAAAACAAAAGAGGTCCTTATCAGTAATCAGTTGGCAGACGAGGCTGATATAACCATATTTTTGCCGGATGATCTTAGAGATGAGATCGAGCGAAAATCACTTTCGTGTGATATAGCGATTATGGATATCGAGTTTGATGCTATTCCTTACAATGGAATAAATTTGAGTGCGTCCATCAATGAACTGTTGCCGTCTAGTCAAATCATTTATCTTACGAATATTCTGGAGTTTGCTCCGGATGTCTATGAGACTAAGCACTGCTATTTTGTGCTTAAATCAAACATGGATCTTATGCTCCCGCGTGCAGTGAACAAAGCTGTGAATATAATACAGAAGAGCAAGGAAGATGCAGTTATGGAAATAGTCTGCGATGGCAGCCGCGTGCTCATACCTCAGCATGATATAATTTATGTCGAGAGGGTTCAACGAAAGTTGACTATACATACGGAGAAGTCTGATTACAGTTTCTATAGCTCGTTGAAGAAGTTCCTGTCACAGGCGAACAGCATGTTCGTACGTTGTCATGAGGCATTTGTGGTCAATCTTGATTATGTAAATGTAGTCAAGAAGGATGTTGTACAGATGGAGGGCGGCAGAGAGTTGCCGATAGGAATCTCCTTTGAGAAGAACTTCAGAACCAGGTATATGAATTATTGGGCGGATAGAGTGTAGAGGATTGTTGGATAAATGAATGTATCTGCGACCGAGGAATAGACTACAGTCACTGAGGAACAGACGGAGACTCCTCAGGAAAATGCGGATTATGAATCTGTTACGTTGAAGATGTATTAAGTATTTGGGCTGGTCGAAAGACCCGGGTCCACCAAATGGCGGGTAA
>USSH01000037.1 GCA_900557435.1 uncultured Coprococcus sp.
TATTCTTGATCGGGGGGAGTGTCCACTTTTGGGGGAGGCTCCATTTTTTAAATCAGCAGGGATTTTTTATTAGATCTTCTTGTCGAACCAAAACACTTTGACATACAAGATCACAAGTGTTAATATGAATGTTAACCTATTATTATTTTTATAGTTGACATTTTGATATATGCACTATATAATGTCAACCGTAGCCCTTGTGTATAGGTTAACATTCCAGGCAGTATTCAGCATCAGCCCGCTGGAACTACCTGGTTTTGTTATGAACAGCCGAAAACCTTATCAGTATGCAACGGCTATTACGATAATAATCAAATATAATCAACTGGAGGACTAAATACCATGAAAAACAAATTTACAACTGTCGAGCTAGTTATGATGGCTATGTTTACAGCCATCCTCTGTGTATCTGCTTACCTGAGCATTCCTACACCGCTTCCAAACGCAGCTCACATAACACTTCTCAACTTTATGATCATACTCATTGCTCTTGTATTTGAGCTTAGAGATTCAACAATCATTATCGCCCTGTGGATGATCCTCGGTGCAATAGGTGTTCCGGTATTTATCGGTGGAGGCTCAGGACTTGGATATCTCTTCGGAGTATTTGGCGGCTATACATTCTCATTCATAATCGCCTCAATAGTGATCGGATTGATAAAAAGCAAGAAATACAACAGACTTACATATACACTATTTGCTATTCTTGGTGTCGTATTGATCGATATAATCGGTATGATATGGTGGAAGTTCAACGGAAACCTCACATGGAAAGTTGCTTTCCTTTCAGGATTTGTTGCATTCATCCCTCTTGATCTTCTCAAGGCTGTGGTAGCAGCCCAGCTTGTACCTCTGTTTTCCAGGCTTCTCCCTGATAAGTCGGACAGCAAGCAGGAATCAGATGTTGCTAAGGCATCTGCTACAGAATAATATATCCGACGCAGGAGACATGCAAAATGCTCTCTCATACGTCTGTTTCAATGTATTATAAGAACATCCGCCGTATACGTCTGTTGGCTACAAAATATATCCAGCAGCCATATACGGCAGTTTTTTTTGCATTTTTGTTTAGTAAATATATTTACTAGAATCCCAAGTGGCATCACGTCCTATGCTATCATTTTTCTGGGTGAGAGCATGAATTATACTTATTTCGAAGATGACAAAAAATATATACAACGTATACGTGAGCTGAGAGAGGACCACGATTATTCACAGGAATACGTGGCTGATTATCTATGCACATCACAGACCATGTACGCGCGTTACGAACGAGATGCCAGCGCTATGCCTATCCGTCATCTCTTATATCTTGCAAAACTCTATAACGTATCCTCCGATTACATCCTCGGGTTGACAGATCTGCCATCCACTTATAACGACATAATAAATGAGTTGGCAACAGGCGAATCCGCAGCAGCCAGGGACAAGTCACACTCCGATAAATACTCATTCCGGTGGAAATCACCAAAGTAACCGTTACGGATGCATGAGCAACAGCAGAGGATCAAGCGTTCTGGCAGCATGCTAATGGGTCACACATTTGACCACTATCAGCTTATCACCCTTCTGTATCTTATCATCTTCAATGTTATTTATCTTCCGTATCGAGTCCAGGCTTGAATAATACTGTTTTGCTATCGACCATATACTGTCTCCATCTTTCACCACATATCCCACAATTCCCGGTGATTCAGCTTTTTTCTTCATATCCACAGGTGCAACAGTCATATCATTTATAACCTCTATCTCTTTTCGCGTAAATATCGTCATTCCCATATCCACTATTGCTTTCATCTCAACCTCATCACTGCCCGGAAGAGTTGCTGAAATCTGACTGAGGGCAGGAGTTATCCTGATAGAATCCTGTGGTCGCAGCGGTATTGTCTCAAGCCGGTAAGTGAACGGTGCCGCTATCTCCATCTGGCAGAGTGGTCTGCTGTCATCAGATGAAACATACATGATTGAAGCTTTTACTGCTCCATCCACTATCACCGCATCATCTGAGGGCTTCACGTCATCTATATCCACAATACCTGTGATATTTACAACCTGAAGTATAGCAGGCTGACTGCTCTTTATCCTTTCTTTTTTTACCACCTTGGTCTTGGCGTTATTCCTCATCAACAGATTCTCGTAGCTGAAGCCTGACCTGACAGGTTCAACCTCAGCAGAATAAGAAAACATATCTCGAAGAAGTTCTGTCTCAACATCCTCATATACCTTTACGTCCAAGTTAAGGCAACTCTCAACCTGCAGTATCCTGTCTTCTCCATGTTCATCAGCCCTCACCGACACAACCCCTCGTCCAACTGATATGATGTCATCCAATATCATATCCTCATTTATACCATCGCAGTTTATGGTGTCCTGAAACTCTCTGGATGCATTCACATACTGTATCGGCGCCAGTTCATCCTCTGGTCTGTATATGACAAATATATCCATTCTGCCGCTTATATGAACCCCCATATCAGTCGCCCGGCTCTCCAGCTCCGCAAATGTCACCTGATCCCATAGGATTCGCCCTATATCAGGTTTGTTGGCAGGGATCTCCACGTCTTCTTTCAACTTCACCATATCTCTCGACGATGCCACAACATTGGTAAAACATATCTTTTCAGTCATGCATTCTATACCGGAACCATTTGCTATTCCCGATGCACCCTCCACCACAGCCTGCTGACATGCCCATAGTTTTATCTGAACCAGCCCTCTGACCTCATATTTGCGGGAATTTATCACAGTAACATACAGATCTTCAAGGGTGCTCTGCAGCGATACCTTATCCCCCGGCATCAATCCGTCAGCATTGATCATCTCCTCAAACGGAATATCTCCTTCGTGATTTTCAAACATGCTTCCATCGCTGTCAGTCTGATAAAGGATCGCATAATTCACACTACCCGATATCCTTACCCTTCCCTCCAGCACCTCAGTCTCATCGAGAGATATCTGTCCCTTACTGGCGATAAACCTGTCTATGTCACCTTTTGCATCCGGTACATTGAAATCATCATCCACCGTAAATTCCATGTATTTAGCAGTCTTCAGATTGGTTGTCGTTATCCTGTTCTTGATCAGCTCCATATCATTTTCCACTCCACTTTTCTTTTTTTGCTATAAACCAATACACCACACGCTCTTTATAACGATATATTCTCTACTTAAACACTACAGGCATATCCATCTTCATTATTCTTATAACAGTATATGGGAACGATACTCCATCACCCTTTACCCCATCTGACGGAGTAGCAGTCTGTCTGAGTATAGACTTTACATATATGGCATTATCATCCTTATACATCTCATCGATCACCATTCCCACATCATCTCTTTCCTGCATTCCGGCTGCCATAACTATATATGTATATGTACTGTTGGAATAAACCAGATTAAATGGCTTTTCTTTCTTCTTGTCGATTATTGTCACCAGCTCATCCGGCAGCATAGTCTCGTCACACACATCATACATTAGTTTTTCCCCATCGTCTGAAATATCAAATCTGCCACATCCGGTACACATTTCCGCAATAACGACCATGGCTATAATGATCAGCACCAGCCTGCCACATAGCCAGCCGCGCTTATATGACTGCCCATTTTCCACGTACATCACCTCCGATACTATATATATGCCCTCCTTGCTTTACATATTCCAATATATAATATCTATTCATCGCCGGCAGCTTTCATTCCTCTGCGCCTCCGCCGTCAAATCCCAACATTTCTCTGCTCCTCCATCGTCAAATCCCAGCAAAAAACAGGTTATCCCATGAATGATTCCAACATAGGATAACCTGAATAATTTATAGCGATTATTTATTTTTGTTTATTTATTCTTGTCCTCATCAGCCCAGAGATCGAAATTCGGGTCTGTTATCTGTTCAGTGTGTGCATCTGTCTCATGGTGTGCCTCCATCGCTTCTTCTGTTTTTGATGGGTTTACTGTCTCTGTCCGTTTTTCTTTTTTCGATGGCTTCTCAGTCTCTGTCCGTTTTTCTTTTTTCGATGGCTTCTCAGCCTCCGTCCGTTTTTCTTCTTTCGATGGCTTTTCGGTCTCCGTCCGCTCCGCAGATTTTCCGTTCATCCTCTCCTCAGCCTGACGTACTTCCTCCTCAAACTCAAGCGGATTGGTAAACATCTTTTTGCTCGGTCTTACAAGCCAGCCGTCCGCCGACTGAATATATCCGCTTGCATCCTCCGGAGCAGGAGTCATGCCCTTGACCTTTATAGTACTGACAAACGAAGTCTTAAACCACATATCATAATATATTCTCCTGGTGGACCACACAATGATCGCATTCACCATATAGAATAAGAATATTGCCAGACCAACCACAGCAGCCACGATCAACTTGTTATCTCTCGATGCCTGAAGCTCCTTCGCCCCTCTTATGAGATATTCACCTATAAACAAAGGGATCACCGCATAATAAAGTGCCACAAATGCATTTCTGAAAATCATTCTTATATTTCGGTGATCTGGTGCTGAGATCCTAAGTCTTGCTATGCAGCAGCCAAATGTCCGTCCGTTGGTAATAAGCGGGAACACTACATAATACAGTACAAATGCAGCAGCTATCGCTATAGCGGTCCATTTAGGATATTTGTACATCACATAGAAACATATGCCGCCAAATATCAATGTATCAATACCACACATCACGGTACGTCTGAGTCCCGACACCCGCAGGCCCTTTGCATACGCTTTGTTATCAATATCATCCCTGGATGGAACCGGCAGCATAAGCCCCAATATGCTCATCAGAACATACCCCAGCATTCCTCCCATGGTATTCTGGATCAGGTCATCCACGTCGCATATTCTGTATGAGCCCTGATATATGAAATACAGTCCGGTATACTGTGTAAACTCAAAAAATGCCGACAAACAGAATGTGAGGAATGTCGTAACAAGAAATTTTTTCTTGAAATAATACTTCATATACATTCCAAATGGCATGGTGAGAAGCACGTTAAACAGAACTACATACACACACTCCTGTCTGAGAGCTGCAACATATGTTGATCTGTCATGAATGTTCAGAACCGTCTCCGCTTTGAACTTTTCTATAAACTTAAACGGCACAAGATTCAGTTCTCTGCCCGGTCCCACCTCATATCTGTGCGGCAATGGCATAATGACCAGAAAGTATGCGCATAACATATAGAAAAAGAATGTAAAGAGTATGAGTGATCTCAGAAAACTGACCGAGCCATATTTGAAGTATTGCACTATGATATATGGCAATGTAAGTATGAGGGCGATCACTGGAAATACAAACATCGCAAATTTTATTGCTGTAATATATCCCATCGGGTCAACCTCCTTTCACTAGCTTTCATCAATTAAAATTAAACATTATTGGATTACCAAATATACAAAACAAATCTGCCGCATGACGTCTTAATGGCGCATGCGGCATCCTTGCTCATTGAATTATCTGTCATAGATTATTAAGCATTACTCTGCATCATCAGCTGAATCCTGACCTTCTGTCTCTAGAGCAACCTCAATCCCAAGCTCAGCGAGCTGCTTGTCATCCACGCGGTCAGGCGCATTTGTCATTGGACATGATGCATCCTTTACCTTAGGGAATGCGATAACGTCACGGATAGAATCCTGCTTTGCCATGAGCATGACCAGACGATCAAGGCCATAGGCAAGTCCTGCGTGAGGTGGTACTCCATACTTGAACGCATCCAGAAGGAATCCAAATCTCTCATGCGCCTGAGCCTTCGTGAAGCCAAGGCACTCAAACATCTTCTCCTGTACATCGTCCTGATGGATTCTCACCGAACCACCACCGATCTCATTACCATTTAATACGATATCATATGCCTTTGCACGAACTCTGCCCGGATCAGAATCGATGTACTGAAGATCCTCCTCCATAGGCATGGTGAACGGATGGTGCATAGCTGTGAATCTGTTCTCCTCATCTGACCACTCAAGAAGTGGAAACTCTGTGATCCATACGAATCTGTATACATTCTTATCCACGAGTCCCATGAGCTCTGCCAGATGGCATCTGAGTGCTCCGAGGACTGTCCATACTACCTTCTTCTTGTCTGCTGCGAAGAGTAGAAGGTCGCCCGGCTTTCCTTCCATTGCATTCACAAGGGCTGACATCTGTTCATCTGTCATAAACTTTGCAAATGATGACTTGTAGCTGCCATCCTCGTTGATAACTATATATGCAAGTCCCTTTGCACCGTATGTCTTTGCATACTCGATAAGGGCATCTATCTTCTTTCTAGGCATGCTGCCCTGGCCTTCGGCGTTGATACCACGTACTGTACCGCCATTTTCAAGAGCACCTGTAAACACGCCAAATCCGCAGTCTTTAACTATGTCGCTCACATCCTTAAGCTCAAGTCCGAATCTGAGGTCCGGCTTATCTGAACCAAATCTATCCATAGCCTCCTGCCATGTCATCCTCTGGATAGGAAGCTGGATATCAAGACCAAGTACCTCCTTGAAAAGCTTTGCAAGAAGACGCTCATTTACATCTATTACATCCTCAACATCGACAAATGAAAGCTCCATATCCATCTGTGTAAACTCAGGCTGTCTGTCCGCACGGAGATCCTCGTCACGGAAGCATCTGGCTATCTGGAAATATCTGTCATATCCTGAGCACATGAGGAGCTGCTTGAATATCTGTGGAGACTGTGGCAGAGCGTAGAATGAACCCGGATGCACACGGCTAGGCACAAGGTAATCTCTGGCTCCCTCTGGTGTTGACTTTGTCAGCATAGGTGTCTCTATCTCAAGGAAGCCCTCATCTGCCATAAACTGTCTGGCGATGCCCGCAACCTTACTCTTCATCATAAGATTTCTCTGAAGATCAGGGCGTCTAAGATCCAGATATCTGTACTTAAGTCTCAGTTCTTCCTTAGTCTTACTGTTCTCCTCGATAGGGAATGGAGGTGTCTCTGCCTCTGACAGGATACGAAGGCTTGTAGCAACAACCTCTATATCTCCTGTAGCAAGATTCTCATTCACCGCACCGGCACGCTTGCACACTGTTCCCTCTATGGCAGCAACAAACTCTGAACGGAGCTTCCCTGCCTTCTCAAAACACTCTGTTCCGCACTGTGCCTCCTCGAAAATAACCTGTAAAATTCCACTTCTATCTCGAAGGTCGACGAATATGATTCCACCTTTATTTCTACTCTTGGCAACCCAGCCCATCACCGTAACTTTCTCGCCGATATTTGCGCTGCTTACCTCTGTACATCTGTGGCTTCGCTTAAGCCCCTGCATAGATTCTGCCATCTTTTGCTGTTCCTCCTATTAAAAAAACTTCCTTATGTCACTATACACTTTTTTCATTTTTCGTCAAGTCCCGGTATGCTGCCATGAAGCACTCCGTCTACTCTCTCTATAACATCCGACGTATTTATCATGCGCTGAAATGCCAGAAATATCTTCATATCAAAGTGCCTGACCTCGTCAATCACCATTCCAAATGCCGTCTCAGCATCAAATGCCTTGCGGTATGGCCTGTCACTCACCAGAGCGCTGAACACGTCACACACCCTGATCATTCTGGCACCCACAGGGATCTCATCACCTTGCATTCTGTAGGGATATCCCGAGCCATCGTAATTCTCATGATGATAATGAACCATATCCACTATATCCTTATCATATCCCTCTCTCGACAGTATATCAGCTCCCAGTTTGGCATGAAGGCGGACATACTGCATCTCTTCTATCTTCATGGTGTTTCTCTTTCGTCCATAAATGTATGGACTTATCTGAAGCTTGCCAACATCGTGAAGCATCCCTGCAACAGCCACCTTGTGAACAAATTCATCACCCATTCCAAGCTCCTTTGCCAGTTCCGATGCCAAAATACTGACGCACATTCCATGTCGGATCGCATCATTCATATCCATAGAATAACAATTCTCCGGACTTTTTTCTGCCACATTTTCTTCTAATGAGTCTGCTATTCCCATATAAATCCCGCCTTTTTCCTTGCTATCATCTCATCAATTCGCGATATATAGTCATCAACACTCTTGCAGTTCTCTATCCTGTCTATGCGGGTTCCCTCTGTGACGCCATCATGTCCGGGCCTCACCACAAGCTTTGAGGAGCTTCCCGCTCCGAGTCCCACGATATCAGTTCTCTCCTCCATGATGAGTATATTATAGAGACATTCCAAACCTTCTTTTGAATATCCCACATTTTCAAGATTACCTGTCATGTTCTTCTGTCTATAGAGATAATACGGCTCAAGCCCCATCTCGCCTGCTGCCCTCGTCACAGCATCCAACTGACTCTCTATATCATTCTTCAGCTGATCTTTGTATCTGTCCATCTCTATATTGAGCTTTGCCGCCCTCTTAACCGCCAATGTATGGACCGTGAGACTCTCGGGAGAAAGTTCCTTTATCTGCCTCAGAGTATTCTCCACTGCGTCTGTATCCTCACCGGGAAGTCCGACTATCAGATCCATATTTATGTTGTCAAATCCTGCCTTTCTCGCCATCTCCATAGCCAGTCTGGTCTGCTCAGGAGTGTGTGCCCTTCCTATGGTCCTGAGCGTCTGCTCATTCATAGTCTGAGGGTTAATGCTTATACGGGTAACCCCATGCTTTTTCATCACAAGGAGCTTATCATACGTGGTGCTGTCAGGTCTTCCTGCCTCTATAGTGAATTCCCTGACATGACTCATATCAAACATACTCTCAACCATGCTGCAGAGTCTTTCCATATTTTCAGCCGATATCGATGAAGGTGTTCCTCCGCCCACATATATGGATATAAGACGCTTTCCTCTGTACGCCTCCGCAACGTAGGTCATTTCTTTTTCCAAGGCATCAAGATAATCCTCTACTTTATCTTTATATGCAGCTATCGGATAAGATGTAAATGAGCAATACAGGCATCTTGTCGGGCAAAATGGGATTCCAATGTACAGACAGTACTCATCCTCCTCGGCTACAGAATCTATGATCTTTTTCTCTCTGCCCGCAACGTCAAATGCCAGCTCTGCCTTCGCTCTGGAAGTGCCATACACTTTGATGTAATTTTCAACCACAGCCTGTCGGTCAGCACCATCCTCGATCTGCGCAACCGCGATTTTGGTCGGTCTGATGCCTGTGAGCGATCCCCATGGCAGCACCCTTCCGGTATACCTCGAAAGCATCTCATAGATCGTCAGCTTTAACGGATTCCGCACAACGGATTTATCTCTGCCATCTCCGCCTACATCCACACTGGTGCTGCACACCGGCATCGCACTGACAGATGTGCCATTGACAACTCCATCTATTATGTCGATAAAGTTAGATCCGGCTGCATCTTCCGGGTCTGCCACATACATTCTGATCTCTATACTCGTATCTGAAACTGTATCTTTGCCCGCATCTGTGTTGTTGACCGAATCCGCGTCATTGCCCGAATCTATGTCTTTGGTCGAATCTGCGTCACGTATATCTATGTCTGCCACGAATATCTTATCGACTTCATTCTTTAGTTCCGGTTTTTTGTCAAATATTTGGGGCACAATAATCCTCTCACCGCCGTAGAACGCCTGAAGGCTCACCCTGAAATCATTGTTATAATCTTCTATATTCTGAATAAGTAAAATCATTCTTTATAATCCCACACATGTCCTTTTTCTTTTATATAGTATAACGGAGGCTTTACACCCCCGTTATACTAAAAGAATGGATTCATCTTTTTCTCTTTTCCAATCTGTGTCTTGTCACCATGTCCCGGATAGACCACTGTATCATCCGGCAGAACAAACAGCTTCTCTCTGATATTCTCAAGAAGTGCATTCTCATCTCCCGTCGGGAAGTCAGATCTTCCGACACTATACTTAAACAAGGTGTCTCCTGAGAACAATATATGCCCATGTTCGAAGTAATAGCACATACCACCCCTGGTATGTCCGGGAACACTTATGCATCTCATCTCGGTATCCAGAAGCTTTCTGACATCTCCGTCTGCCAAATAGTTATCCACAGAAGTCTCAACAACCTTTTCGAACACGGATGTCATCATAGCAGAGAGATTGACCCTGCTATTGCCTAGGACATCCCTCTCATCCTCAGATGCATATGTCTGAACGCCTGTATTCTCCCCGAGCAAGGTCTTCAGTTCATCCATCGCTGCCATATGATCTATATGTCCGTGTGTCAGATATATACCTACGCACTTAAGATCCTTATCATCAAGCTTTTTCTTTATCATCTTTGCATTCCAGGACGGATCGATAACTATTGCTTCTCTAGTCTCCGGATTCGACACTATATAGCAATTGGTCTGAAATCCCCCCAGCTCGTACGCATCAACATTTAATTCTGCCATAAATCCTCCATCCAAATAACTATTGCCAGCGTTCTCTCTTTATGAGTTTTCCAGCGGCATTGTATGTCTTTATCACACATAAAAATCCTTTTTTGTTATACTGAAATCTGTCGTATTTTCTCAGCCTACCACCCGGAGTATAATACCTGACTTCCGACAGCTGTTTGTCGACAGCACTGCATTCATATTCCTCTGTTCCTGTAACCCGGCCTTTTCGATCTTTATATATGTATCTGTTTCCTTCATATGATACTGGTATCTTGGAGGAATTTATATATCTCTTTCCTCCATATACATAGTATGTACAAACCCAGAAAACTCTCTCATATCCAGGTCTGGATGCTCTCCTGAGATCCAGCACTGACGAATTCGTATAACCCAGAAGCCTTGCTTTTTTTGCATTTGCCTTATTGCGATCCGGCACATCCTGATAATATATCGCATATCCTGTGCCCCCACTTGACTTCGCAAGCTTGAGCCTATATCCTCTGACAAACATATAAAAAATATCCGAATATGATGGCTCATACTTGCCATCGCCATTCTTCACAAGAACATGATTCTCATAATATACAGACTTCACCAGAGATTTTGGTGTCGTAGCCGTTCTCAGATTTTTAGAATAGACACTATAGTATCTCTTACCATCATACTTCATATAGGCCCTGACTCTGTAAACATACCCTGTTGCAGCAGTCTTTTTTGTATCCTTATATTCCGGCTTTCCTGTCTCCGCAAGTCTTATCCACTTCTTTGTAGAACTGTTATATCTGTACACCTGATAGCCATCTGCGCCGGTAACGCTGCTCCACTTTATATATATTTTTGATGTGCTTCTCAGTCCAATCTCTGCAATCTTTGGAGCCTTTGGGACAGTCTTTGAATTGACTGCTGTCGCAGAAGTCACGGCCACGATCCTGCCATTCACCGTAGAATAGCCTCTGACTGCAAATTTATATACATGTCCAGACTTTGCCAGATTCTTCACCAGGTATTCCCCTGATGTGGTTCGTCCTTTCTCCCTGTATACTTTCTTTGCTGTGTCATACACATATATACGATACGATCTCACCCCGGATGCCTTTTTCCACTTAAGCTTCACTGACGAGCAGCTTTGCGGCGCAGCCTTAAGAGATGGAATCGCCGGCTTTGGCTTAACTACATCTGTCTCAGTTGCAACTGGTGCCTGCTTAGTTGAGACTGATGTCTGCCTAGTCGCAGCTGACGTCTGCTTAGTTGAGACTGATGTCTGCTTAATCGCAGCTGACGTCTGCTTAGTTGAGACTGATGTCTGCTTAGTCGCAGCTGACGCTGACTGTGAGACAATTCCACAAGGAGAAACTATCATTCCAAGTATAATCGCCACAGCAACCACAAGTGAAATATATCTTTTTCTGTAGATCTTCATAATCGTTCCCTTCTCACTAATTGATATAGCCTTTCTCATTTTCCACAAGTGGCATTCTCCCCAGTCATCAGCCGGTGGTCCTCTCTATATCAATAATACTGTCAACGTTTCTTATCTTCGCGATGATCGTATTCAGCTGCTCCTTTGACTTTATCGCAAATGATATAGTTATGGTAGCCTTACCCTGCTTGCTTGTACGGCTGTTTATACTGTTGACATTGATGTTGGCCTCACTGAGAATCTTGGTTATATCAAAGAGGATTCCGTTTCGGTCATCGGCATATATATTTATCTCTGTCATATATGTGCCCTCTGCAACCGCATCGTCCTTCCACTCTGCCTCTATGACTCTTGCTCTGTCAGCCTCACTCATGCAGAGTACATTCACACAATCCGTACGGTGTATCGACACGCCTCTGCCCCTTGTGATAAATCCGACAATCTCATCACCAGGAACAGGCGAGCAGCATTTGGAAAATCTTACAGCCACATCATCTATGCCATTGACAATAATTCCGCCCTTGCCCACATGACTGCCGTGATTCTTTCTCATTGCAATCTCGTCAAGGACTTCCTCATTCGTTGCCGCCTGTGGCTTATGATCTTTGTTGTATTCATCTATGAGACGGTTTACTATCTGTCCCTCTTTTATTCCGCCATGTCCAACGGCCGCAACGATAGAATCCCAATCCTGGAAATTGTATTTCTTATATATCTTCTCCTGATATTCAGGCTTTGCATACATAAAGTAATCAATGCCCTTTGACTTGCAATAGCTAAGTATCAGATCCTTACCGCGACTGATATTCTCATCCTTAAACTGATGCTTGAACCATTGATTTATCTTTGTCTTTGCCTGCGTGCTCTTGACTATATTCAGCCAGTCCCTGCTCGGACCTGTTGAATTCTGGGATGTGATGATCTCCACACGATCTCCGTTGTTAAGTTTCGTATCAATAGGAACCTGTCTGCCATTGATCCTGGCTCCGACCATCTTGTTTCCCACAGCGGTATGAATGGCATATGCAAAATCTATAGGTGTCGAACCGCTAGGCAGATTCTTGACATCGCCTGCCGGAGTAAAGCAATACACCTGTTCAGCAAAGAGATCAAGATCAGTCTTGACAAAGCTCATGAACTCCTTGTTGTCATCGGTATCCCTCTGCCACTCAAGTATCTGTCGAAGCCATGACAGCTTCTCCTCCTCCTTCTGCATAACTGTGCCTGTTATGTTTTCCTTGTATTTCCAATGAGCAGCAATTCCATATTCAGCAGTTCTATGCATCTCATATGTCCTTATCTGTATCTCGAAAGGCTGCCCCTCCGGTCCTATAAGTGTAGTGTGCAGAGACTGATACATATTGGACTTTGGCATGGCAATGTAATCTTTGAAACGACCCGGTATAGGCTTATACATCTCATGGATGATTCCCAAGGCAGAATAACAGTCTCTGACCGTATTCACCTTTATACGGACCGCAAATATATCGTATATCTGATCCAGAGTCTTGTTCTGATTCTTCATCTTCTTGTATATGCTGAAGAAATGCTTGACTCTTCCGTCTATCTCAGCCTCAATACCTGCATTGCTTATATGCATGCCGACTTCTTTAATTATGCTCTTTATAAATGCTTCCCTGCCTGGTCTGTTTAAATTGACCTGTTCAACAAGGTCATTATATACATCAGGCATAAGATATTTCATTGATAAATCATCAAGCTCTACCTTAATCTTGGAAATACCTAACCTGTGGGCAATTGGAGCATATATTTCCATTGTTTCTCTTGATTTTTCAATCTGCTTTGCCGGTGACTGAT
>USSH01000038.1 GCA_900557435.1 uncultured Coprococcus sp.
AATTATAAGGATAACCTCCCAAGCTTTGAGCTCATGCTTTGGCTTTATCTTCTCTTTGACGATCTTTGCAAGAGGCATCTCCGAGAGTATCTGTTCTACCGCATCATCCGGCGACACCATATCCGCTACAGCATCATCCTCGGAAAGTCCATCCTCGATCCTGTCATCGATCATCTCACTATAATAATCTGTAAATCTCTCTATATCCTCAGCCGGCATGGCCTTGATCTTCTCCCTTATGGCCGTCAGATATTCCTGCTTATTCATCTGCTTCATCCTCCTTCACTATAAACTGATATATAGATTCCAATTCCTTCCACTCTTCTTTGAACTCTTCTATCCTCGCTCTTCCGGCATCTGTTATATGGTAATACTTTCTTAGTCTGCCATTGTGCTCCACAGAATACACATTCAGGAAAGCGCCAGCTTCAAGTCTCCTGAGTATGGGATAAAGTGTTGATTCAGATATGGTCACATATGGTTTCATATCTTTGATGATCTGGTATCCATATGAATCCTCGTCCTTTATGGCCGCCAGCACACATACATCCAACATTCCTCTTTTTAATTGTGTGTCCATTGCTATACCTCCTAACGTGGTATACTATACAACGCATAGTATTATGTGTCAAGCGGTATTTTCTATAATATCTCCACTTCGACAAGGGGGACAGGTACCTCCGTCCCCACGGGGTCAGGTACCTCCGTCCCCCAATGGGGTATATAAAAAGTGCGGGATATCTCTGTTTTAGAGGCTCCCGCACTTTCGATTTATTTAATATATGCAATTTTGAATTTTTGGCACTTTTATTATAAAACTTCTATAACGTACTCTTTGTTGAATGAATGTCCACTCTCAAGGCTATTGGAGTACTCACGGTCTTCGAGACTTCCATCATAGCCCTCTCTGTCGCATCTGCCAAACCAAGGCTCTATACAGACAAATGGTGCATGCTTCTTGGCAGGCGACCATATACCGATCTGTGGCACGTCAAATTTCAGCTGGAGAACCGGCTTATCCGATACGTCCTTGAGTGTCACGGTATTTATGCCCTTTCCATCAATTATAAGAGCATCCTCGTCAAACATTTCATCGGTAAGCTTCAACACACCATCCGTGAGGCTATGGGTAACTGTCCTGCTGCCAAGAACACCACTTTCTGTAAGCAGACCACATTCAACCTCGGACTTACTTGTATGCATATCAAGTGAATACCCATTTACACCGCCATCGCAGGCAAATGCAGGATGTGCGCCGATTGAGAAGTGAAGCTTTCCAGCGCCTGTGTTGACCACCGTCCACATCACATGAACACCTGTGCCCTCAAGCCTGTAGCCAATGCGGAGAGTAAAATCAAATGGATAGTTCTTCTGCCACTTCTCATCCTTCACCAGCTCAAACCACACTGTATCCTCTGTCTGCTCTGCCACCACAAACTCGCTGTCCCTTGCAAAACCATGCTGCGGAATACCCTCATATGTAACTCCATCATGTCTATATGTCTGCTTCTCAAGCTTTCCGACAAATGGAAACAGCACCGGAGAAACTCTTCCCCAATATGCCGCATCTCCGCACCACATATACTCTCTATCCGTCTCGTTACTCTTCAGACTCACAAGCTCAGCGCCGTGAGTATTTACTCCGATAGCAATTCTGTCATTTTTTAATTCAACAATACACATCATGTCCTCCTATACTCCAACCAATCCGGCTGGTCATAATTTGCAAATTATTATACACCTTTACAACATTATAACACAGGTACAAAAAATACGGTCGCTTAATGAACTAATAAGCAACCGTATTTTATATAAATTTATATAATTAAGCAAATATCAGGCTTTCAGTATTTATACTCTGTCAATACGACTTTCGTAAGGAGCAAGCACCGCATCGCCATAGCGTCTTTCCTCACCAGCATGATTCATAACTACGCGGATCTTTGATGAGTCATCACCTCTATAGCAGACCTCCACGCCATCCTCTGTGACCTCGCCACGTATGGAATTGTCCTCCATGATCCTGCCCATCACAAGCTTCATGGTCGCCTCATCCAGACTGCACGCAACATAATATACCATACCATCTCCCTGGGACTTTCTGGTGACCGCAGCAAACTTATCATAGAAGGTATCTCCGTATGTATAGAGCACCTCAGCATCACTCACCTCGATCATGGCCCTGAACACACCGCCTTCGCCTGTCTGTCCGGCGAATTCACCATGTCCGATCACCGGGAACTCCTGTCCATCCTGAAGGCTCTCCGTCTCGACAACCGACACTCCCGCAAAATCACTGTATCCAACAGGGATAACCCTGCCAAATGAGAGATTGTTGTCAGCATCCTTAACCGCCGTCCTGTACGTGAGTACGACTGTGCCGCCAGCTCTCACGAAGCTCTGCACCTTCTCAGTAAACTCAGGCTTCTCTATGATCATCTGTGGAAGTATGAGCACCTTGTACTTTGATATATCCGCATCCTCAGGGATGACATCCACGGATACATTCGCATCATAGAATGCCTTGTAGAACCTCTCCATCTCCTTCTGGGTATCAAGAAGTATGCTCTGTTTCTGTATCCTGAATGCCGCCAGGCTGTCGTAATCATACATGATCGCTACATCGCTGCAAACCGGCTTTTCCAGCTCATCACTGTACTTTGCCACATCCTTAAATGCACTCTGCACCTCGTAGTACTTTCTTCTCTTCACATTGTCCGCATCAAGCACACCATAGCAGAACTGCTCTGCACCCTTTGTCGCGCCTCTGTATCTGAAATACATCATGGAATCACAGCCATGGGCGAATCCCTGATACGACCACATCTTTGCCTGATCCGGTCTTGGTGAATATCCGGTCACGTCATGTCCCTGTGCACCCATGATTGCCTCGGTTATCCAGAAATTCTGCCCCTTAAGGCCTCTCATATGATCCAGGCTGAAAGCGATCTCATGTGGTGCTATAGGTTCCTTCTGTCCGCCCCACACCGGATAATTGTTATATGCAACTGTGTCAAGATTCTTTGCAACCTTTGAGTAATCCACATGCTTTCCAAGACCGCCGCCCGGAAAATCATGTATGATGACAGCATCCGGTGCAATCTCCTTTATCAGCTTTATCTGGAAATCAGCAAAATCAACTATAGACTTGCTTCTGAATCTCTCCCAGTCTAGACGAAGTGCAGGATTGTGTGTCGTGATGGTAGCCGATGGAGTTGGTATCTCATCGAACTCATTGTACTCCTGTGACCAGAATGTAGTTCCATACGTCTCGTTTAATCTGTCTATATCGCCTGCAAATTTGCCCTTTAAAAACTTCTGGAAAGCACTCTGACACTGACTGCAATAACACACATCGCTGCCCTCATGTCCAAGCTCATTGTCAATCTGCCATGCCACAACAGCAGGCTCGTCCTTATAATGCTCCACCATCTTTCTGATGATCTTCTCTGAATATTCGTACATCACAGGTGAATTGAAGCAATACACATGTCTTCCGCCAAATACTCTCTTCTGTCCATTCTCAAACTCTGACAATATAGATGGCTCTTTCTTCGCCAGCCATGCCGGAATAGTCGCTGTCGGGGTTCCAAGTATCACATGAAGCCCCTTCTCCTTTGCCTTGCTGATGACATGATCAAAGAACGAAAAGTCATACTGCCCCTCCGTTTTTTCGATGATATGCCATGCAAATTCCGCTATACGGATGACATTGCACCCAAGCTCTACTATATTGTCCATATCCTCATCGATCATGGATATGTCCCACTGCTCCGGATAATAATCCACACCTAACCACATAAGTAACTCCTTTCCGTCACCACCATATAATCTGTGATGACATACACACCTCAATAAATATTCATCAATATCGTATGTCAGGCATCTGCCCATTCACGTTGTTACACCCTGTGTTTAGGTTATATTTTTTAGCTTTATATGTAAATGCAAAAATGTCGTGTGCTATATTCTTGAAAGTAAATGTTTATTACAAAACTTTGTTTATATACTGTTTCTCGGCATCCGCAAATCGTTATCCAAGCGCGATCATTCTGTTGATGCAGCGGGAAGCTCCCTCCATCACCTCATCAGAAAGGACTATCTCTTCGCCACCTACGCCCTTTAATACATTCAATATATCAACCAGGGTAGTAAGCTTCATATTATGGCACATCAGCTTTGAAGAAATTGGATAGAACATTTTGTCAGGGCACTCATACTGAAGATGCTCCACAATACTATGCTCTGTACCGATGATGAACTCTTTTTTCTCTGACTTTCTGGCATATGCCATGATTCCTGTGGTTGAACCTACATAATCAGCCTCTGCAACTACATCAGGTCTGCACTCAGGATGGACAAGAAGCTCCGCATGCGGATGTAACTCTTTTGCCTTCAAAGCATCATCTAGGGTAACCGCAAGATGTCTAGGACATCCGCCGTTAAAAAATACAAATTCCTTTTCCGGCATCTGCTTTTGAACATAGTTTCCAAGATTCGGATCTGGAATAAAAAGAATCTTGTCGTTATCAAGCTTGCTGCAGATCTGCACTGCTGATGAAGATGTTACGCATACATCACAAGCAGTTTTCAATTCTGATGTTGTATTTATATAAGCGACAACCGCATATCCCGGATACTTCTTCTTCATCTCATTCAGCGTTTCAAGGTTCATCTGCTCAGCCATTGGGCATCCGGCTTCAGGATTAGGCAGATACACATTCTTATCAGGGGACAATATCTTACATGTCTCCGCCATAAACCGCACACCACACATTATTATATTTTTGCGGGAATCCTTGCTCGCCTCAACGCTAAGTCCATATGAATCTCCCATATAATCTGCAACTTCAAGAATCTCATGTCCCTGATAAGCATGTGCAAGTATGCAGAAATCTTTCTCCTTCTTAAGTCTGATTATCTCTTCCTGTATCTCTTTTATCGTCATTTTATTCTCTCCAAATCATTTTGTATTATTTCTCCCACTCCTGCCACGGAACAAGGAAACCTGTCTCATCAAGTTTCTGCTCTATGTTGTCCAAGATTTCTTCACTTGGAGCCTCTATCAGATGGTAATGATATCCGTTCGTAGCATTTCCAAGCAGGGACGACTGGCTGTTTTCCAATTTTTTCATAAATTTTGCCACGTCGTATCTGGAAGCAACATTCATCTTTGCAGTAACACGATTGTACACCGTATGACTTATACTTACATTCTTTACAACACCGCCATAATCAACTATGATCGTGAGTTCTTCCTCAGTCCTGTCATAACCGTGTTTTACTTTGAACTCTCTCTGACATTTTGATTCATTCTTGTATATATAACCCCTGTTAGTTGCAATTATGCCATCATCAGCCGCCCTGATCACTGCAATGTCCTGCACTATTATCTGTCTACTGACATCAAATTCTGACGCAAGCTTATTTGCCGGAACAGGAACATCTGAATTCTTCACAATGTCAAGTATCCTTTCCCTTCTCTCTTTTGCCTTCACTTTATTCCTCCGCATGAAGATTTTTCATTGATATATCCATTATAGGTGAGCTGTGGGTAAGCGCACCGCTTGATATATAATCCACTCCCAACGATATCAGTCTCTCTATGTTCTCTTTTGTAACATTGCCTGAACATTCTGTCTCCGCACGTCCATCGATCAAATCGATCGCAGCCCTCATCTGATCCGTTGTCATATTGTCAAGCATAATGATATCGGCTCCCGCTTCAACAGCCTCTTTTACCTGATCCAGTGTCTCAACTTCAACCTCTATCTTGCGGACAAATGGTGCATACTCCTTTGCCATTCTCACTGCATTGGTTATACTTCCCGCAGCGCCTATATGATTATCCTTAAGCAATACTCCATCCGACAAATTGTATCTGTGATTGCTGCCTCCGCCGACTCTGACTGCATACTTCTCAAATATACGGCAATTAGGTGTGGTCTTTCTGGTATCCAGCAGAGTAGTCTTGCTTCCTTTAAGAAGTTCTGCAACCTCATGGGTATATGTAGCTATACCACTCATACGCTGGAGGTAATTAAGCGCAACTCTCTCGCCAGAGAGAAGAACCCTGATATCACCGGTCACAACTCCCATAAGCTGGCCAGCCTTCACCTCATCGCCATCTTTGCAGAAGAACTCAACCTCAGTGCTGTCATCTAAGAGTGTAAATACTCTTGCATATACATCAAGTCCTGCAATGATTCCATCCTGCTTGCATATCAGGTCAACTTTTCCTTTCTGTGCCTTCGGCATCACCGCATTTGTGGATACATCCTCACTTGTGATATCCTCCTGTAAAGCCATCATTATAAGCTTGTCCGCATTCAATTTCATTGTTATCTGATTCATTCTCAGCCTCTTCTTTCCGTTTCTGTCAAAACTATATTCTTATATTCTCTAAACAAACCATCTATATCTTCATATTCAGACAAATCTATGTTGTCTTCTCCACAGCCTCTGTGTTCTCTGCTGAACATGATATCATCTGCCGCCCTCTGCGCAAATACAAGCGACTCAAGTAACGAATTGCTTGCCAGTCTGTTTCTGCCATGCACTCCATTACATCCGGCTTCTCCTACCGCGTACAATCCTTCCATGGATGTCCTTCCGGCGAGATCTGCCTTCACTCCACCCATGTGGTAATGCTGAGCCGGCACAACCGGTATCGGTTCAACAAGCACATCATATCCCTCATCCTTGCACTGCTTGTATATATGTGGAAAATGCTGCAAGATCACATCTCTTCCAAGCGGTCTCAGATCTTCCCACACATGCTCTGTTCCATCTATCTCCATCTGTTTCCATATTGCGCGGCTGACTACATCACGAGGCTGCAGTTCATCTGTAAACCTTTCTCCCGCCTTGTTAAGAAGCCATGCGCCTTCGCCTCTCACAGATTCAGATATCAGAAATCTTCTTCCTTTATTCCGGCTAAACAGTGTCGTCGGGTGGATCTGCACATAATTCAGATTCTCTACCTCTACACCATGTTTTAAGGCAATTGCTATGGCATCACCTGTTATATGGGCAAAATTCGTTGAGTTCTTATATATACCTCCGATTCCACCACATGCCAATACAACATTGTTGGATCTAAGTATGCTTATATTCTTCGCCTCATCAGCTATAACCACGCCACCACAGGCATTGTCATTGCAAATGATGTCGAGCATAGTCGTATACTCATATATCTCGATATTGGATTTCTTCTTTGCGCATTCCAGCAAAGTGGATGTAATCTCTTTGCCGGTAATGTCCTCATGAAACAATATTCTTGGCTGGCTGTGAGCTCCCTCCTTGGTGAAGGCAAGCTTTCCGCTCTCATCCCTCTCAAATCTAACTCCAAGCCTTATCAATTCTCTGATAACAAGATTCGATGATCTGATCATCAGATCGACTGTCTTTTTATTGTTCTCATAATGACCGGCCCTCATGGTGTCTTCAAAATAATCTTCGTAGTCTTCCTCACCCCGCAGCATACATATGCCGCCCTGGGCCAAAAAAGAGTCGGACTCATCAGCCCGCCTTTTTGTGATAATACAGACTTTTTTTGTCTCTGGAAAATTCAACGCACAGAACAAACCTGCAGCGCCAGTTCCAACGATAATAACATCATATACAGTGTTCATCATTTCTCCTCTTCAAGTAGGCATCATATTATTCTTTATAACCTGACTTGCATATAAACATAACATATGTAAACACATATGTAAAGATATATGTAATGTTATGTGTAAACTTTTGATGTAAACCATTTTGAAGCAAACTTTCGAAATTATGTACACCATAAGTCTATGTAGATGCTATTATTTCATATAGAGTAATTGCTATGTCATCCCATTTATTTCATAAAAAACTGCACCAACATGACTATTTTCAATCGTGTTAATGCAGTTTCCATACATATAAATGCTTTCGTCATCTTGTCTGTATATCGTCTCTACTTTAAGACTTTCTTTATCTGTTTCTCTGTGGCAATCGGGTAGATATCATCCATATGCTTCACTATCCTCTCCCATGACTGCTCCGGGCTCTCACCATATGCAGACGTCACGTGGTCATATCCCCACAGTTTCTCCGGCATGGAATACATAGCCACATTCCAGCCGTATTCCGTCCCCTTTTTGTTCACTCGCTTTCTGAAGTCACAGGCACACAGGTAGGTCTGCATCTGAAGCTGCGTCATCGTACCCTCAAAACCCTTCTCACCGTCCTTGCCAAATCCGGCAAGTTTCTTGATATCAAATGAAAACAGCTCTGTATCATACAGGCTCTCCGGTTTTTCTGCTGCAAATTCGACATCGCTCTCCTCATCTATCCGGTCATCCATGAACAGATCCATGATCTTCTTCTGTCTGAATGATGCAAGCTCATCATCCCATCTGGCATCGAAATCATATCCCGATCTTCTGTAATTTGCAAAATACGGGAACCATTTCTTTGAGATAAATCCCGCCTTATTGTGGAAAAATTTGCCGTATGCGATATCGCCTCTTCTGGCTATGATCTCACGCCATACCCAAGGATCCCTCTGTGCATCCTCACTCCACCAGTACTTCTCCGTGGTTCGCTCCTCCACTGAAAATCCAGGTATCTCATTGCGGAAAAGAGGCAGGAACCCCACTTTCTCTATATATCTGATAAGCTCGTCCACCGTGTGCAGGCACTCCGGATCATCCTCCGAAACTCCATACATGATCCATGTTCCGTCTTTTGATTCCATAAACTCTCCTAAATTATTCGTCCCTCAAGGTGATCCATCTCATGGAGCACTATCTGGGCAACGTATCCATTGAACTTCATTCTCTTTTTCTTAAATGATGCATCCTGAAACTCTACTTCTATGTCTCTATACCTTGTCACCTTTCTCGTTCCGTCCAGAGACAGGCATCCTTCCTCTGTCTCGTACGCGCCGGACTTGGACAGAAGAACCGGATTCAACATGACAACATTGGCAAATCCCATGCTGACGATGATTATCCTCTTCTTATATCCGATCATGTTGCCCGCCATGCCGACGCACCTCGCCTGATTTGCCGCTAATGTGTCCTGCATATCTGCTATGATCCCCGCATCCATAGGTGTCATCGGAGATGATTTCTGGCTGAGAAACATCTGGTCTCTTACTATCTGTTTTACCATGGTCTATTACCTTTCCTTATCTACTCACCATTCTTCACATACAGGAATATTTTTGACTTGAGAAGCCTCTTCGGTGTTGCTGAGATCTCGCATATCTCCTCATATATACGGTTGCACACGATAAAATACGCTGCCATCGCCGTCAGCACATTCTTCTGATTTGCCCGCTGGAAATTATACATTCCAGTCTTCTCGTTCCTGTCACTTCTGGCATGTTTTACCAGATTATAGTCATTCCACCAATCTGCGATCCGGTCACCCACAAACGCACTGAACGGCTTCAGCTCAATATCCTCAAAAGTATCTATCGTCCTCACCGCATCCAGCCGGATATCCGGGAATTTTCTAAGCACAGGTGTAAGCCTGTCATGTATGCTGTACTTCTTCCTGTAATCATCCTCCTCAACTATCTTGCAATATATCTCTATCAGAGAGTCTATATTGCTGCAGATATTCAAGAACATATTTATGTATCTGCTTGAAAATGTCGAGAAATTGCTCTTGTGGATATCCACATACTCAGAACTGATCCGTACATCCTTCTCAATGATCTGGTATTGCTTCCAGAAAATATTCAGGAACTCCTTCTCAGTTATGACAACTCTGGTCTTCTTCACCAGAACATTTACCCACAAATGTCCCTGACCTGTCCTGTCAGGTCTCACATCCTGACTCGTCCATACATCCTCAAGAGCCGCGCCAGAAACCGAATACACCATATCACAAACCTTTGTCTCGGTATAATTGGCAAATGTTCTTCCATCATCCCGCGTCTGCTCACCTTTTCCATACTTCCACGAAGCATAGAGTACACCGCCAATCTTAAGTGCTTTCATAACCTTCGCAAAGATCTTGATCATATCGCCCTTGTCAACATGGAGCATCGAGGCACATGCCCACACCGCATCAAATTCATTTTCGCAATTTATATTCTCGATACGCATATTCAAAGCAGGTCTTCCCGTGAGCTCATATGTCTTCTTACACATTGTTTCAGACGCATCCAGAGATACGACATCATATCCCTTGTCCAGAAAATATTTGCTGTCGCGGCCACTGCCACAGCCAAGATCAAGGATCCTGCTGCCTGGCTTGAGATGTTCCTCAAAGCGCTTGTAAATGTCCGACATGTCTGCATTTCTGGTTATCTCGGAATATCTGTCAGCATGTGTGTTGTAGTATTCTATTGTTCTGTTTGTATTTTTATCATCCATTAAAATCTGACCTCTTCCGGTTCATGTGTGGTGAGGGTTCAAATCCCCCTCCACTTTCATATGTATCTACAGATTATTTGCCTTTCGCAGCAGCTTCTCAAAAGACTCCGCAAATCTCTGGTCATCCTCTTCTGTCCTCTTCCTCGGCCCTTTGATATGATTCCTGCTCGATGCCCTTCTCGCTTTCTTGTTCAGATGCCTCTCCATAAGCATCTGATCGATATTCTCATTTGTATACCATTTGCCCGATTGGTGTATCGCAAATGCGCCTTTTCCCAGAGCCATAGCTGCCACTCCGTAATCCTGAGTTACAACTATATCGCCTCTATGGCAAATGCTTATCAGCTTGTAATCCACAGCATCTGCTCCGGCACCGACAACGATAACCTCACTGTAATCAGATGTGAGGACATGGTTGGTATCGCACAGCAATGTCACTTCCAGCTTATATTCTGACGCTATGTCTTCAACTATATCAACCACCGGACACGCGTCAGCATCAACAAATATCTTCATTGACAAAACCCTTTCAGACTATCTCTAGAATAGCTCACGGTCGATCATATCCATGGACTTCATCTTCGACAACCACTCAGCCGGTATGCCTTCAAGTCCATACATGATTCCCGCAAGGCCTCCGGCTACCGCTGCGGTCGTATCCGTATCGCTGCCCAGATTCACCGCCTTAAGCACGCAATCCCTGTAGTTATCAGTCGTAAGCAGGCACCACATAGCCGCCACAAACGTATCAACCACATAGCCAGAAGATCCCATGCCATCACTTCTCAACACATTTTCAATACCGATAGCTCCCGACAACTTTGAATTGCCCGGCACATGTCTCTTTATCGATTCTGCAAGCGGCACACCATTTACAAGATCAATGGCAATCCTGACATAACACACACAGGCAAGTTTCGACAAGCTGTGTGCATGTGTTATAGCTGACACAGCCTCTATCTCCGCGTCCGTTATCCCTTCAACAAATGCCAACGGAATGATCCTCATAAGCGAACCATTGCCATTGGACCACTCATCATCACAACCTCTTCCAGATCTGATAGCCTCCGCACACGTATTTCCACAGTCAAACACTTTTCCAAATGGTGTATATGCTCCTTCTTTTAGCCATCTGCGGAATCTGTCTCTGATATCAACCACGTCAACTCTGCCACACGCTTTGATACTGGCGCAAGTGGCAAGCGCCATACTGGTATCATCCGACCAGGTTCCCTCCGGCTGATTGTGCGTACCGTAGCCTATCATATCTGTACATTCAAATGCGCCCCTGAATTTAAATTCATACGGAACGCCCAACGCATCACCTACGGCAAGACCGTAGATGGCGGATTTTAGAGTATTTGTCTTGTCATTCATATTTCTTTCTCCCTACATACATCATCATTGCCTTTTTCGCTCTTTATCACGTCAATATATCCACCAGTTATAACTCCTGCAGGCAAAGCCACTACTGCTATCCCCACTATAGATGATACCATATTTACCAGCTTACCGAATACTGTAACTGGATAAATATCTCCATATCCAAGGCAATAAATGTTATTTGTCTATTGGTCTTGTGAATTTGCACTTCGGATATGCACTACATCCCCAGAATGCGCCATATTTGCCATTTCGCTTCACAAGATCACTACCGCAAAATGGACACTTTGTCTTGATATTTTCAATATGTTGTTTCTTCTCAGCAGTGCTTTTATTTGTTAGATTTGTCAGCTTGTCCTTCATCGCCACTATCTCATCATGAGTATACTTAACTGGCATACTGTTAAGCTGAGAACGTAACCTGTTGAGCATATGTGGTCTACGCACTATTATAACGCCCGATGTATCTGGCGGTACTTTCTTCAACGTGCACCTCTCCGAAAATACTATGTACGACATAAATTCTGACACTGATCTTCCCAGATATTCAGCCAACGCTTTTATATGTGTCCTGTTCTGTTTTATTGGATTATAAAACTTATGTTTCTCTCCATTCGGAAAGCTCTGTGTCCAATTCAACTGATTATAATCGCCAAATATCCATCCACTATAATTCTTACTCTCAATTACAAATATGCCCTTCTCATGTATCATCAACATATCTATTTCCGTAGTCTTATTACCTGTCGGGACATAAACATTCTTGAGAACAACAAGATCACCAGATACATTGTCATGTGTAAGCGCATATTCTGTTAAATACTCACCGTACTGCCCTACATTTCTGTAATGTAGGAGTGAGGTTATTATGCCTGGCTGTTCACCTTTTAGTATTTCGAATAATCCCATTTATTCCCCCTATAAGTTATCTTGCTCAATTTCCACAGCATGCTTCTAAGCTACTTTTTTTCTTATCCACACTTCATAACGTGTTTTTTTGATTTTCTCATGCTTTTGGGTGTCTTCTATATAATATTCGTCAATCCGATAACTAGAAATATAATCTAGATTCCACAACTTTTTTAGCAATTTTTCATTATAACCATATTTATCAATAGGCAAAAACTCTTTATGTCTTCTCGAAATATCAGCTAGTTGTTTATATTCAAAAGCTAATGAATGCAATTTCTCTGATATTTCCTGAATAGTAAATATATCTATTTGATTTAATAATAGCTGATAACGATTCTCTACTTTTAACAATTCCCAGGCCCTATCAACGATTCTTTTTTCTACAGGAATATTCAATTTTCGAATTTCCATCGCGAGTGCCTCATCCACATTAGATATAGGTACCTGCCTCAACAAACTATTTATTTCTAATTCATTAAAACAGTTTCTAGCTATCAATGCACTCACTGTCTCAATTTCTAAATCTACATTTTCAATATCATTTATAAATCCAATAGAAGATTATAATAAAAAGATATTAAAATCAAACATACTAGAGCTAAAAAAAATAATAATACACAATACGCTTTTTAATATTCTACCTCCATCTAGTGGATAAAT
>USSH01000039.1 GCA_900557435.1 uncultured Coprococcus sp.
TAGGCAGTCCGCTTCATCTTCAGCGGATCTCTCTTAATATACTGACAAATGCCATCAAGTACAACAAGCCGGGCGGAACGGCAGAGGCGTGGATGGACGAGATACCTGTAGACGACAGGCATTCCAACTATGTGTTCAGGATAGCTGACACAGGAGTCGGAATGAGCCAGAAGTTCATCAGTCATCTGTTCGAGCCGTTTTCAAGGGAGCACACAGATGCGGGAACAAAGTATCAGGGAACAGGTCTTGGCATGGCTATCACAAAGGAACTTCTTGACCTAATGGGAGGAAGCATTGAGGTTGACAGTAAGCCGGGTGTGGGTTCTACATTTACTGTGAAGATACCGTTTGAGATTTGCACAGATGTCACTGAGCCGGTGATACCGGAGGATCATGAAGCGGTCAGGCTTGATGGAATGAAGATACTGTTAGTTGAGGATAATTTACTCAATATGGAGATAGCAGCTTTTATGGTGGAGACGGCTGGTGCATTGACTACAACTGCGGCAAATGGCCGGGAGGCTGTTGAGATATACAGATCACACCCTGCTGGAAGCTTTGATGTGATACTCATGGATGTGATGATGCCAGAGATGGATGGACTTGAGGCCACCAGGCAGATAAGAAGCTCGGATCTTGAAGATGCAGAAACTATTCCGATCATCGCTATGACGGCAAATGCATTTTCAGAGGATGTGAAGAAGTGCAAGGCGGCGGGTATGAATGAGCATATAGCAAAGCCACTTGATGCAGATAGGGCATTGCATATAATTGCCAGATACAGACATAAAATGTAACATTATACACGATCAAGGATATAAACAAGAAAAAGCAGTCTGCGTACATCGCCAGTGTTATACATGGTGATGATCCGTCAGGCTGCTTTTATATGTTTAGCCGATACCTCCGAGCAGGATACCAAGTATCAATACGAGAAGACATACAGGACAGTAGATGTATTTGCAGATAGGAACGAACTTCTCCGTGAATTTCTTTTCTCTTCCTGTGTTGACCTGCTCCTCAACATATTTTTTGCCACATACCCAGAAGAACATAATTCCGGCAAGCCCTGCACCGAGCGGGCAGATGTAGATGGACAGAATATCCATCCAGTCTGACACAATACCCTGTATGCAGATTGACACAACAACCGCAATGGCACCAATGATGGCACATGCGGTTTTTCTGCCGACACCCAGTTTTTCCTGAACAGTTGCAATCGGTGCTTCATACAGATTGATGAGTGATGACAGTCCAGCCATAAACACAGCCACAAAGAAGATGATAGCTATGATATATCCTCCCGGCATTGATTTGAACAGACAAGGCAGGAAGATGAACAGAAGTCCGGGACCTCCCTGGTTCAGCTGAGCTCCGGCAGTTGCCATCGCGGGTATGATGACAAGCGCTGCAAGCATGGCGGCAATGGTATCGAAGAGTGCCACTCGTCCGGCAGCTTCCGGAATGTCCTCGCTGTCGGGAAGGTAGGAGCCGTATATCAGAGTTCCGTTTCCTGCGACAGACAGTGAGAAGAATGCCTGTCCCAGGGCAAATATCCATGTCTTGGGATCCGCGAGAACCTTTGGTTCTATGCGGAATATGTATTTATATCCATCTATTGCACCAGGCTGGCATGCCGCGTATATAGCCAGAATGACGAACAGCACAAAGAATGCAGGCATCAGGATCTTATTTGCCTTTTCAATGCCATTTCCAACTCCAAACATGAGGATGACGATTCCTATGACGAGGGCTATGATCTGCCATACATTATTGCCAAATGCAGATGCCATGCCGCCAAATTCAGCGCTGAATCCGTCTATGTCAGCCGGAGCCAGCGTGCTTCCTGTGAAAGCACCGATCATATACTTGAGTATCCATCCCATGACTACGGTGTAGCCGATTGCCATTGCAAGGGCACCAAGCACAGGTATTCCGCCGAGCAGCTCTCCAAGTTTTCGTTTCCCTTTTCGTTCCATGGCGATTCCAAATGCGTCGATTGGTCCAGACCTTGTAGCCCGGCCAAAACTCATCTCGCCAATGACTCCGGTAAATCCTATAAGTACTACAAATATAAAATAGGGGATGAGATAAGATCCGCCCCCGTACACGGAGACCCTTGTGGGAAACATCCAGATGTTGCCCATTCCCACGGCAGAGCCGATGCAGGCAAGGATGAAGCCCCATTTGTTGTTAAAAGATTCTCTGGTTTTCATGTCATATTCCCTCCAAAAATGTTTGCCCCCGCACCGCGCCAGACCTCCTTAATATCGTGAATATCGTGCGAAAATGCGTTAACTTTATTAATATACATGAATTTGCTATGGATGTAAATTAAATCGGGTAAATAAAATTGTTTCTTGCGCATTACCCTCTTGTACATTATCCTCTTGTGAATTGCCTCTTGCGCATTACACTTGCGCATTACCAACATGCAGATTACAATATATTAGGCAAAAATGGGTGGGTATTAAAAATGAGTCTGAATTTATTATGAATAGGGTTGTATATTAAAAGAGAGTCTGGATTTATTATCTGTATTTATTATGGATAGATGTCCAACAAGGGAGGCAGAATTATGGGATCACAGAACAAGAAATCACAAAAATATGAGCATATAGTACATCCATTTCCACCGCTTTATGATGATGATTCGGAGATACTTATATTGGGAAGTCTGCCATCAGTGAAGTCCAGAGAGCAGATGTTCTTTTATGGACATCCCCAGAACAGATTCTGGAAGGTTATGAGCAGGGTGCTGGGGGAAGAACTTCCAACCACCATTGAAGAGAAGAAGATCATGCTTCATGCACATCACATTGCACTCTGGGATGCCATATACAGCTGCGACATAATAGGTTCAAGTGACAGCAGCATAAAAAATGTAATCCCTACAGATCTTGGGAAAATAATCAGTTCATCAAAGGTGACAAAAGTCATATGTAATGGAAAGACATCAGGGAAGTATTTTTCAAAATATCAGCAGAAAGAACTCGATATGGAACCGGTGATACTTCCATCCACAAGCCCTGCAAATGCAGCATTCTCCGTGGATAAGCTGGTTGAGATCTGGGGGACGGTCATTCCGGATAGCTGTAAATCTCTTGAAACTTTTCAAAAGACGGGTGGTAAAAGCCAAATATAACTGCTCAAATGTAGATATAATGTAAACATAATCTCAACATTTTCTAAAGCTTAAAAAAGTATGATGTACAATGTAGCAGAATATGTTATTATAAAGGACGCAGCCGGCTGACACTGACAATCCAGACACAATGATACAAAAGGCTGCAGCAAGATAATCAGAGATTAAGGTCGAATCAGAAGGAGAGAAAAAATGGCACTTAGTTTTATTGAGATACTTAAGGTGGTGTTCCTTGGTATCGTTGAGGGAATCACAGAGTGGCTGCCAATCAGCAGTACAGGACATATGCTTCTTGTGGATGAGTTCATCACACTTGATGCCAGCGACAGCTTTAAGGATATGTTCTTTGTCATCATACAGCTTGGCGCAATACTTGCCGTAGTTACCATATTCTGGAAGAAGATGTGGCCGTTCCAGATGAAAGACAAGACCCAGTCGGTATTCAAGAAGGATACTTGGAGCATGTGGTTTAAGACGGTTGTTGCCTGTATACCGGGAGCTGTAGTTACGTTATTGTTTGATGATTTTATTGAGGCTCATCTGCACACCGCAGTGGTTATATCGATAGCTCTTATATTTTATGGAATTGCATTTATCGTGATCGAGAACTGGAATAAGACCAGGACACCTAAGGTTGAGACGCTGAATGATATTACATACAAAACCGCTTTTTTCATAGGAATGTTTCAGGTGCTTTCAATCATCCCGGGAACTTCCCGTTCAGGTGCGACCATCATAGGTGCATTGCTTTTGGGCGTATCAAGGGTGGCAGCTGCGGAGTTTACATTTTTCCTGGCAGTTCCAGTCATGTTTGGTCTCAGTGCACTTAAGCTTATAAAGTTTGGACTTTCATTTACCAGTGCAGAGCTTGCTATACTTATAATAGGATGTGTAGTGGCATATCTTGTTTCTATTGTGGTGATCAAATTCCTTATGGGCTACATCAAGAAACATGATTTCAAGATATTTGGATGGTACAGAATAGTTCTTGGAGTTATAGTTCTTTTGTATTTTGCCTTCTTTGCGTAGGCTTTTAGATAATACGATACAGAAATTGGATAAAATTATAGCAAACACCCCATCATCTCAATTGCAAATGTGATGATGGGGTGTTTGTGTATATAGTTTCCGGTTTAGAAAAGGTTCATGGCTCCGATGATCCCTTGGTTGCCTTCAAGCTTTGCAGGTACAATATACGTGTTCGTATCCTTTACCTGTGGCATATCAATGTACCCGGAGAGAAGTTCGGTGTAATATTTACGGATCATAGGAAACAGGAATTCATTGGACATGACGCCGCCCCCAAGGACTATCCTCTCAACAGAGTAGCACATGGTATAGTTTACAAGAGCTTCTGCTATATAGTACGCTTCCAGATCCCATACAGGTGAGTCGGCGGGGATGTCTTTGCCCTTCATCCCAGTTCTTCGCTCCAGCATAGGTCCCGCAGCCAGGCCCTCAGCACAATTCTGATGAAAACGGCATGAACATTGCATGTCATCGCCATCGCGTCTAGGTATGAGGATATGACCGGTTTCCGGATGCATCATGCCGTGAATGAGGTGTCCGTCAACTATCACGCCGCCACCTATACCGGTGCCTATGGTGAGATACATTCCGGAATGAAGTCCTTTTAATGCGCCGAACAGAAATTCGCCCCATGCAGCTGCATTTACGTCTGTATCCACAACTACCAGACACTTAAGAGCCTCGCTGAATGTTCTATAGAAATTGAATCCCTCCCATGCTTTCTTAGGACTCTTTAAAATGGTTCCATATGATGGGGAATTCTGGTTTACATTTGCCGGTCCGAATGTTCCTATGCCAAGTGCTGATATGTTGTGTTTTTTAAAATAGTCTATCATGACAGGAACAGATAGATCAGGCGTATCTGTTGGAATAGATATTCTGTCTATGATGTTCTTGTTTTCATCGCCTATTGCGCATACCATCTTGGTACCGCCGGCTTCGAGCGCTCCGTAGTACATATTTTCCTCCTCGTTGCTGCAGTAAGACAGCATAAAATAATATAAAAAAGTTATATCTATTATAATATGAACACAGATACATGTCACGCATAATGGTGCGAAAAAACAGTAACATGATGTACATTTTTTTGGACACTTGACAAAGTAAGATAGAGCCATATTAGGGAATGCAGGTGCGGAATGCATTCAAAAAATGTTTTGTAGATACAGTTCAAATGAGCGAACAGGAGGCGTGATTATGTTAAAAGGTTATTTCGTGTCAGATGGGTATATGGGATATGTGGACGGTCAGTATCAGTTATTTGCTGATGAGAGTGATTATATCGACTATATTGAGAACTAAAAGGAACGTAACTCGAGTTTATTAGCTAATTAGCTGTTGCTCATTATTATATATGTGTTATGATGCAGTAACGGGTTAGCAGATAAGAGGGTTATTTATACACATATATTAGAATATGTGTATTATTTGTATTGTATAAAGAAGATACTGCGAGACTATGTATGGGTGAACGATCAGAAAGAATAAGACGTCATAAAAGAATGTCAGAGGAGCGCATAGTGGAGAAAGTATTGAACAGTACAGTATCAGAGAAACAATTAAATAGAAAAGAACATGTGATGGATATGACAGAAGGGAACAGTCTGAAACTTATCATGAAGTTCTCGATTCCTTTGCTCATAGGTAACCTGTTTCAGCAGGTCTACAGTGTGGTAGATTCAGTGGTTGTCGGAAGGCATCTTGGGGCAAATGCCCTTGGAGGAGTCGGTTCGGTTGGAATGATAAGTTTCCTGTTCTTTTCTTTGTGTAGTGGGATGGCAGCGGGAATAGGAGTGGTCATATCGAAGTATTTTGGAGCCAAGCAGGATGATATGGTGAAAAAGGCCATTGCAAATGCTGTGTATGTGATACTGACAGTCGGAATCCTCATGAGTGTGCTGGGATTCTGCCTGACGGAGCCGCTCATCAGACTCATGAATACCCCTGCCGAGACAGTACCATATGCTTACACGTATATGAAGATAACCTGTGCGTTTACGGTTGCGGTGGCTGTGTACAACGGAATATCGTCGATACTTCGTGCACTTGGTGATTCGAGAACTCCACTGATATTCCTAATGATTGCATCAGTTATAAATGCAGTGCTGGATATAATACTTGTGGTATATCTGGATATGGGAGTTGCCGGAGCTGCGTATGCAACTGCATTCAGTCAGATTGTCTCTGGAGTGGGCTCGATAGTATATGCAGTGAAAACCAATTCATATTTTAAGCTCAGACGAGAAGACTTTAGGGTAGAGCATAGTATATTAAAGGAAGATTTCAAGATAGGACTTCCAATGGCAGTCCAGACTTCTATGATCTCCATATCGTGCTCACTTCTCCAGGCGCTTATAAATGGATATGGTCCTGCGGTCATGGCGGCTTACACTGCAACTGGAAAGGTGGAGGGGATAGTATTCCAGCCGTTTTCGTCGCTGGGACTTGCACTTTCGACATTTGCCGGACAGAACATTGGAGCAGAGCGCTATGACAGAATAAAAAAGGCTGTATGGCAGGCGGAATGCATAACAATAGGATTAAGTGCTGTGCTCTTTGTTGCAATACTGCTTTTCAGAGAAAACATCATTCATTTCTTCGTGACGGATCAGGAGGTTATCCGCCTTGGCGCAAAGGGGATGGTGATATCGGGCAGCATGTATGTTGCACTTGGAACTATCTATACGTTGAGAGGTGCCTTAAACGGCATGGGGGATGTGGTGTTCTCCATGATAAATGGTTTCCTGGAGGTCGGCGGCAGGGTTGTGTTTGCACTGATCCTCATGTATGCTTTGGATATGGGATTCTGGGGAATCTGGTATACAAATATATTCACGTGGATAGTCATAGCACTGACAGCTGCGGTGAGACTGATCGTGTATCTGAAAAAGGCACAAAGAGATAATAACCAGATGTAGTTATAAAATAATGATGATTAATGAAAAGGACCGGGTATGCTTAGGTATGACCGGTCTTTTATATTTTGACAAAACCCCAGCGCTATATTATTTTAGATATATAACAAATGGGAGATGCAGATCATATGTCAAATGAGATAACAGGAAATACTGCAAAAGAGAAAAGTCTGGATAGTACACACATAAGGAGCATAGTCGTACTTGCCCTGTTCAGTTTTGTATTTCTGGGGACAGAGTTTTTCTATGACAATCGTGCTGCGGAAGTGGTGGATGCAAGGAAAGTTCTTCTTTATCAGAGCGTGATATTGCTTGCAAGCGTAGTGGGGGTATTCATGTATGCCCTGATCCAGAAAAAGGCAGGTGACAATATCGTAAAAAAAGTGCTTATAGCCTCGAATTTTGTGGGGATATTTGCGCTTGCAGGGATAATGTTCGGAAATGAAAGAATAATATTGTTGTATGGCATAGTGTTCTTCATTATCTGGGGTATGACAGGAGGTTGTACATATCATGCTGTGGCTGGTGCATATATGGATAGAAAGCATCTCACGGTGACGGTCGGCATATCATATGCTGCAGGGCTGTTTTTGCAGTATATCAACTATAATGTCATAGGCAGCATGGCGATACGGTTTGTGGTGTTCATATTGGCTGTCGTGGTAATTATGATAATATTTATGGTATATAGTGATACAGCGTACGCACCAGAGAAGATAGAGGCTGCGGAGCAGAGCGCCAGCAGCAGGTCTATAGCATTTGCGCTCGTGATCGTAATATTGCTCATGACTTTCATATTTTCAGAACTTGACAATATTGTGACTCTTGTACATGCTGAGGGCGGTGCGGATATAGGTCAGTGGCCAAGACTTTTCCTGGCGATCAGCGGCATAGCAGCGGGATTGCTATTTGATATAAAGGATCAGAGATTTATGAACCAGATGATGTATTGTGTAACAGTGCTGTCTGTGATTGCAATGCTGGTCATAGAATTTGGGGGAGCGTTCCTCGTAGGACTCATTGTATTTTATCTTGCAGCAGGATTTTTTGTTGTTTATTTCACCACAGGATTTATAAATGTCTCCTATACCATGAAGTGGCAGTCGTTTTGGGCGGGAGCAGGCAGGACGATAAATAATATTGGTGCAGGTATTGTGGGAGTTATATCATATGTGATCGTCAAAACGCCGGGGATCATGGCAATGAGCGTCACAGTTATACTGTTGCTGGTTCTCATAAGTATAGCAGTATTTGTACTTGAGAGCCTTCAAAAGAAACAATATAGACGTTATGATGAGGAAAAAGTGACGAAAGCGTTGGGGCGTTCAAGTGAAAGAACTGAGGTGGACTTTGAGCGATTTGCAGACATGCACAGTCTCACAGGGCGTGAACGGGAGGTTTTGCAAAAACTCCTTGTATCTGACGAAAGTATACAGAAGATTGCGGATGAACTATATATATCCAGGGCATCATTATACAGACATATATCATCCATGAATGAAAAGACAGGGACTAAGTCAAGGGTAGGTCTGATACAGTATTATTACAGTTGGCACGAGGAATGACGCTATAGACGGGAAAGTGTTGGATGGCCAGCCGTGTCAGGAAACTTAAAATGATATTATTGATTAAAAAAATGAGATAGAACTATCCAAAATTGAATATGAGACATATGTAACGTTACGAAAACGGCAGCAAATGACTATAATCTATGATATGAAACAGATGGGTGGAAGATGCATTTCACCTATATACGAGAACTATCAAACTATCATAGAAAGGGGAATGACTATGAAACATTTCAGAAGACTAACATTTTTGCTGTCGTTTATTTTAATTCTGACAGCAGGCGGCGTTGTGGCGTTGGCAGCGAACAATGGACCGTGTGAAGATGAGGAGATGAGCTTTGCATATGTTCAGTTCTACAATTCGGAGAAAGACGACATGATATATGTGTACAGTTTCAGAACTCCGCAGGAAGGAACGGCGACAAGTGTCAAAGGTGCAGTTTATGACAAAAGTACAAATACACTGACACTCACCAATTGTAATATGTCAGACTATATGCTCAGTATGAATATGATGGGAGATAATTTCAAGATCAAACTGGTGGGTTCAAGTCACATAGGTATGTTGTGCGCTTGGGGAGATTTTTATGGCGGTTCAGTTGAAATCATCGGTGATGGCAAATTATATGTCAATGAGAAACAGAAGAAGTCAGATGCCATAGTGTTACAGCCGGAAGGAACAAAGTCTTACTTCAGGATAAGTGGGAATGCGGAAGTGTATGTATATGCAGGTAAAACAGATGGAAGTATTGTTATAGCAGATTATACAGCTGTTGCTGATTGCTTTGTCGTGAATGGACTCACTGGTCTGAAAAAGGAGCAGGCGTCCGAGATGAGGTATGATGAAATACAGGCGATTATTGTAGACATGGATGATTCGCATGATTGTCACGTATATACAAAGGGCGATAATGGAAAAAAATATACAGTAGAAGATTATGTCAGAACTTACTATAACGAAGATGGCAGTATAAAGGCAGAAAACGTCAAGGGATACACGTTATATGAGCTTATGTTGATGCCTGGATATACTGACAAATATTATATGCGTGAAATTGATGCCACGGATGGCATTTTTGATCCGGAAAAGTACGGTTATACAGATACGGAAGAAAACGTAAATGGGTATTCATACAGATCAACTATGCCGGCAAAAGTATATATTGATCAGACTACTGGCGATCGATGTGTGTTCATGCGTGATGCAGTAGATGATAGTTATAAAGAGTTCGAAAATTTTAAGTATGATATCAAAGGTGAACTCGGAGATGTGACGGATAAATATGGAAATGTTATGTCGTACTGTATGGTTGAAAAGTCTAAGGATAATGTGAAATTCACAGATGTTCAGTTTTATGATTCTGATTATTTATTGTCACAGGGTTATAAGATTTCAGGTGAATTGGAGTACATAAAGGGACTTTATAAAGTGTACAGCAATGCCAAGTCTGCTGTTCTCACAGCAAAGACAAAACCTGTATGTAAGCATGCGGCAAAGGTAAGCACAGTGACAACAAAGGCAACCATGTCGAGGGATGGAGTCATTACCACGACGTGTAAGTCCTGCGGAAAAAAGCTTTCGACATCGAAGATATCTAAGGTGTCTACAGTCAGATTAAATGCTGCCTCATGTGTATATAACGGAAAAGTCAGAACACCGGTTGCAATAGTAAAGGATGCAGCAGGAAAGACTCTGACAAATAATAAAGATTACAAGGTCACCTACAGTGCGGGAAGAAAAAATGTAGGAAAATATGCTGTCAAGGTCACCTTGTGCGGAAATAAATACAAAGATTCAAAAACGATGTATTTTATTATTTCTCCAAAGGGAACATCCATTGTAAAGAAATCAGCAGGAAAGAACTGCCTGGCTGTAAAATGGAATGCTCAGAAGATACAGACCTCCGGTTATCAGATACAGTACTCAACGGATAAAACATTTAAAAAATCTAGTAAAGCATTAAATATCGGAAAGAATACAGCGACATACTACAAGGTATCAAAACTTAGAAGAGGCAGTGTTTATTATGTCAGGATCAGGACATATAAGAATGTAAAAATAAGCGGAAAAGTTGTAAAGGTCTATTCAGCGTGGAGTAAATCCGTGGCTGTAAGAGCAAAATAGGTATATTGATAAAAAGCACAGTCTGCTGCGGGCATTTTATGTAATATGAGATGCCCGCAGTTTTTATGTATATGATTATGTATATGATATGGAAAAAACACTGAGAGGTATTATAATATAGGTTGAAATATGTATAGAGATCAGCCTGTTAAAAGCTGGTGAGATTACTGAGTCGAACTTATACAGATACTGTGAATGTACAGAATGGAGACCAATATGAAAAAAATACTCGTGGCTGTGGATTCGTTTAAAGGAAGTATGACTTCCATTGAGGCAGGAAAAGCAATAGAAAATGGAATAAAAGCAGCAATGCCGGATGCATGCATCAGAGTGCGCCCGGTGGCTGATGGCGGTGAGGGCACCACGGAGACGCTTATATATGGAAGAGACAGTGCACATCGTGAAGAATGTGAGGTGACCGGGCCGCTTGGTGAGAGACGTATAGCGGCATATGTGACATATGATTCAGCTGATGGGAAAACGGCGGTCATGGAGATGGCAGCTGCGGCGGGACTGCCGCTTGTTCCAGAGGACCGGAGAGATCCGATGCATACGACGACATATGGTGTCGGAGAGATGATAAGAGATGCGGTCTCAAAAGGTTGTGAAAGATTTATTATAGGAATCGGAGGAAGTGCAACAAATGATGGAGGCATCGGGATGCTTCAGGCTCTTGGATTTTCGTGCCTTGACGCGCATGGAAGAGAGGTGCCATATGGGGCAGAGGGGCTTGGTGTTCTGGACCGTATCATCATTCCGGATGTGATGTCAGTCAGTGAAAACTTGTCCGATTTGGCTCATGGCGGAGTTACCCATAGTAGTGCTGCCGATACATCAAAAGCAAGTACTGTCGATATGTCAGGTGTTGAAGATGCAGAATTTGCCTCCAGATTATCCAGGTGTTCATTCCAGATTGCCTGTGATGTGACGAATCCACTGGTTGGAGAACATGGATGCAGCAGGGTATTTGCGCCGCAGAAAGGCGCAGATGCGGAGATGGTGGAACTCATGGACGGATACATGAAACACTATGCTGATGTTGCGGAAGAATCCATTGAATGTTTAAATGCATCGACACGTCATATTGACTGTGGATCTGAAAAAGTCAGTGCAGATATAGAGTATGCAGACGAAAATCTGACAGGGAAGTCGGACAGAAACACTCCGGGTGCTGGCGCGGCGGGCGGCATTGGATATGCGTTTATGATGTTCCTTGGTGGGAAACTCATTCCGGGAATAGACATAGTGCTTTCGGAGACAGAAATTGAGTCGGATGTAGAGTGGGCGGATACAGTCATAACCGGTGAGGGCAGGGTAGATGCGCAGACAATGATGGGCAAGACACCATCCGGAGTTGCAAAGCTTGCGAAGAAACACGGCAAATATGTGATTGCCATAGGAGGATGCTTCGGAGATGGCGCAGACAAATGCATCAAAGAAGGTGTGTTCAACGAGTGCTATGCGGTAAACAATGTGCTTGGGATAGATGACAGTGATCCGGAGCAGGTGAGAACGGCTATGAAGCCTGAAAATGCTGTGGCGAATCTGACGAAGTGTGCCGCAAGGATCACAGAACTTAAGGAGCGGATGTCGGCGCGTGTGTGCAGACCTGCACGGCTGGATATATTCCACTGAAAGTTGATAAAGCAAGGATATTTACTCAGAGGGACGAAAAAGGTGAAGTTTGAAAAAATATTTAATAGCAAAAATTATATTCGTAAAATAGAATGTATGGGAGAAGGGCTTGTTTTATTTGAAATATCAGTTGTTGATAGAAGAATACGGCAAAACTACCATTTGTTTTATGAGGATAAGCGCA
>USSH01000040.1 GCA_900557435.1 uncultured Coprococcus sp.
AAAAAACCTTGGAATTAAAGATTGTTGACGCTGTTGACAACACAGCACCGACAGTAGAGTCTACAGCAAAGCTCCTTGAGTTTATGGCTAAGTCAACAGCAAGTGATGACGGAAACATACTTCTCAATGCAGATGATTTTGCAGATATTATAAATTCAGGATATGAGGCTCTCTGGAATGTAAATGATACATCAGTATTTGATGTCAGTGCCAAGCTGGACGGAGTGGATCTGATCGATTTCTCGGATATGTCAGATGGATATCACAAGATAACACTGGATGCATCAGATGAGGTTGGTCACAAGACAAGTCAGGAATTTGAGTTTACATATGATGGTACCGCACCTAGAATCATAATAAGCGGTGTGGAGGATGGAGACACTGTCAGAGAACCATTTGACATGACTATAAGTCTTGAGAATGAAGAGGACGAGATAACTTCAATAGTGATAAATGGAAATACCATCGACCCTGCTCAGTACAAGGATACAAACCAGTACAAGATGCATGTTGAGGAGTATGATACATATACTATAGAAGTAACAGCTAAGGATAAAGCTGGCAATATATCATCAACTGTTGATGAGAAGACCGGAGCAGTATTTACATTTAAGCTCAGTGAGAAGATGTCTTCGGTTGCTTTGATACTTATCATAATAGCAGCAATCCTTCTCGTAGCTCTGCTGGTATTCGTTATAATAGCAGGCAGAAAGAGAAAGAAGAAAAATGCTGCATAATATATGACAGGAGATAGAATATGTATAAAGCAGTAGTGTTTGATATGGATGGCGTGCTGATTGATACAGAAAAAATATACAGGCAGTCCTGGAAGAAAAACGCTGCAACCATCGGTATGTCGGAGGATGAGATGGAGATCTGGTGTGACTGGATAGCAGGAGGCAATACTGAAAGCAATGCCCGGCTGTTCAAGAGCATCAGGGGTGATGATTTCGACTACCTTGCGTTCAGACAGAGGACGATGGATCTGTTCAATGAGCATGTTGCCAAATATGGAATAGACATAAAGCCATATGTGGAAGATACGTTGAAGTTTCTCAAGGAGAAGGGTATAAAGATAGCGGTTGCAACCTCCACAAGCAGAGACAGAGCTATGCAGAGGCTTGAAAGTGTTCATATCGCAGAATATTTCGATGAAATGGTGTGCGGTGATGAGATTGCGAAGGGAAAGCCGGATCCTGATATATACAATAGGGCATGTGAGAAGCTGGGAATAGAACCTGAGATGGCAGTGGCTGTTGAGGATTCCTTGAATGGCATTGTTTCAGCCAGTGTTGCAGGACTTTACACAGTCATGGTGGTCGATCTCATAAAGCCGAATGAGACTACTGAGGAATACGCTGACGAAACACTCTATGATATCAGAGATATGTGGAGCTTGTTCCAGTGATAAAGACCGAAGAATAGCAGCCATAAAGTATAAAAAGCACTACAATACAAAAAGTACTATAATATAAAAAGCACTAAGGTACAAAAAGTACTATAATATAAAAGCAGTCAGATCATATATGGTGTATTTCCTTGGGAACGATCCCGGAGAATATATCAGGATGATTGGGCTGCTTTTTATATTGTGAAAGATATATTGTATAAAAGAAAACAAAAAACAAAAACCAGGAAACATAAAACGGCAAACATAAAACGGCAAACATAAAACCAGAACACAAATAAATACAAACAAACGTAAATAAAATGTGCCGGGATGACATATTTATATAAGGAGTAAATAAATGGTGGTTATCCAGTGGTAGGACAGAAAATGTTAGGTGTATTGAAGGGACTGATATTCTCGTATCTTATAACGGTAGTATTGCTGTTTATTATCGCGGTTATAGTTTATAAGGTTGGGATAAGCGATACGGTTCTGAACGGACTGATCACAGCAGTTTACATATTGGCTACATTTCTGGGAGGGCTGATCACAGGAAAAAAAGTACAGGAAAAAAAGTTTGTGTGGGGATCGCTGTACGGCCTGATATACATATTGATCGCCATAGTACTTTCGTTGGCGATCGGAGGCGGAGAAGGACTCGCTATGGTTCCGGGAGTGGTCAAATGCGTAATGTGCATCGCCGATGGCATGCTGGGAGCCATGCTGGCCTGAAAAAACTCTTTTACTTTATATATCTTTATGTTATAATCGCGGTATATGACATAAAAAGAGAGGTGTATCTAGAATGAAGAGAATTAAGACACTCACAAATAAGACTATGAAGAATACAATGGTCAAGGGTGGATGCGGCGAGTGCCAGACATCATGCCAGTCAGCTTGTAAGACATCATGCACAGTTGGTAACCAGAGCTGTGAGAATGTTAACAACAAGTAATTTGTAACAGTTTGTATTTGATCAGCTAAAGGGGACCGTCGTTTATGATGACAGTCCTCTTTAGTGCGTGTATAAGGGATACCGTGTGTGGTGTCTGGAAGATTATAATTCGTGTATATTTGCTGAGATCCTGAGTGGATCGCAAGAAATGCGCGGATTTCATTGAAGGAGAATTATGGTTCATCAGTACAAGAACAATGGTTATAATATAGTGCTTGATGTCTGTAGTGGTTCTGTGCATGTTGTAGACGATCTTGTCTATGATATTATTTCTTTATATGAAGAGAAGGATAAAGAGCAGATAATTAAAGCCCTGTTACAGTACGACAGCGCAGATGTCGCAGAGGCATATGACGAGGTTGCCCAGCTGGTAGAGGACGGAACATTATTTACAGATGATGTATACAAAGATTATATTATAGATTTTAAGAAGAGAAAGACAGTTGTAAAGGCATTGTGTCTGCACATAGCCCATGACTGTAACCTTGCATGCAGATATTGTTTTGCAGGCGAGGGAGAATATAAGGGAGACAGAGCCCTGATGTCACTTGAGGTGGCAAAGAAGTCTCTGGATTTTCTGGTAGCAAACTCAGGATTCAGAAGGAACCTTGAAGTGGATTTCTTTGGCGGCGAGCCTCTTATGAACTGGGATGTTGTGAAGAAGACAGTTGAGTATGGAAGAAGTCTTGAGGAGAAGTATGACAAGAAGTTCAGATTTACCCTCACGACCAACGGAGTGCTTCTGAATGATGAGATCATGGAATTTGCCAACAGGGAGATGGCGAACGTGGTACTCAGCATAGATGGAAGAAAAGAAGTACATGACTACATGCGTCCAACCAGAAACGGCAAAGGAAGTTATGACGTAATACTTTCCAAGTTCCAGGAATTTGCGAAGAAACGTGCCGGCAAGAGCTATTATGTGAGAGGCACTTACACTCATAATAATCTTGATTTTTCAAACGATGTTCTGCATATGGCGGATCTGGGATTTGATCAGATATCGGTGGAGCCGGTCGTATCACTTCCGGACGAACCATACGCCATCAGAGAAGAGGATATTCCGGTTCTTCTCGAGCAGTATGATATCCTTGCGAAAGAGATGATAAAGAGACATAAGGAAGGAAGAGGTTTCAATTTCTTCCACTTTATGATAGATCTTGAGGGCGGACCATGCGTTGCCAAGAGACTTTCAGGATGCGGTTCAGGTACAGAGTACATGGCGGTTACTCCTTGGGGAGACCTGTATCCATGTCACCAGTTTGTAGGCGAGGATGACTTCTGCATAGGCAACGTATTTGACGGAATCAAGAATCAGGATATAGTCAATGAATTCAAGCTCTGCAATGTATATGCAAAGGACAAGTGTAAAGATTGCTTTGCAAGATTCTACTGCAGCGGCGGATGTGCAGCCAACTCATACAAATTCCATGGCAATATACTTGATGCATATGACATAGGCTGTGAGCTTCAGAAGAAGCGTATAGAATGTGCGATCATGCTCAAGGCAGCCATGGCTGATGAAGTTGATGAAGCTGACGAAGGCAAATAAGATGCTGAGGATAACTCAGAAGGCGGTGTAAGGGAGAATGCATAGATTTCCTGCACAGATGAAAAGAACTAAACAACAGCTGCTGTGGTATACAGACAGTCTGTTGTCTAAGAGGAAATAAAAAGGGTAAAAGGAGAAGACGATGAAGAAAACAAAGAGAAATGCTGTGCTCGTTATCATAGCCTTTCTGCTTGTACTGGGTGTTGCTATATACACAGCGATATTCGGTGTTGCGGACAGAGGTAAAGTTGAGTACATCAAACTCGGACTTGACCTTAAGGGCGGTCTGAGTGTAACTTACGAGATTCAGGAAGACGATTACAGTGACAAAGATCTCGAGGATACCAAGTATAAGATTGAGAAGCGAGTTGAGGCATATACCAACGAGTACTCAGTATACGAGGATGGAGATAAGAAGATCACAGCTGAGATACCTGGAGTTACAAATGCGGATGAGATTCTTGAGGCTCTGAATATCGAGGGAAAGCTTGAGTTCCTTGATCCAGAAAACTATGAGAAGTGGTCAAAGGGCGAGGAGTATACACCTGCACTTACAGGAGATGATATCAAGAATGCCACAGCCGGAATTGATTCTGACAACGGTAATGACAATGTGGTACAGCTTGCATTCACAGATGAGGGCGCTCAGAAGTTCGCTGATGTTACCGCGGCAAATGTTGGAAATATCGTATACATCATATATGATAACAAAGTTGTAAGTGCTCCAACTGTTCAGTCTGCTATCACAGGCGGAAGCGCCGAGATCAACAAGATATCAACCTATGAGGAGGCTGAGTCACTTGCTACGACTATCCGTATCGGTGCACTTCCTCTTACACTTAAGCAGGTTCGTTCCAACATAGTAGGTGCTACACTTGGATCAGATGCCATCAGCACAAGCCTTAAGGCCGGTGCGATAGGTATTGCGCTTGTATTTCTTATCATGATCATAGTATTCAGAATCCCGGGTCTTGTGGCTTCATTTGCCCTGGCATTCTACACAATACTTGATCTGCTGGTCATCAATCTGTTCAACGTTACACTGACACTTCCTGGTATAGCCGGTGTTATTCTGTCAGTAGGTATGGCGGTTGATGCCAACGTAATCATATTCACACGAATCAAAGAGGAGCTGGCAGATGGCAAGTCTGTAAAGCAGGCTGTCAAGGGTGGTTTCCACAACGCATTGTCAGCTATCATAGATGGTAACGTTACAACGCTTATCGCAGCTCTTGTACTTGGAATATTCGGAACAGGTACTATCAAGGGATTCGCTATCACACTTGCGATAGGTGTTGTTCTGTCAGTATTCACAGCTCTGGCAGTCAGCCAGTCACTGCTCACAGCGCTTGTTAATCTCGGCGTTACAGATGCCAAGTATTTCGGCGTTGCAAGAGAGCCAAAGAAGACAAACTTCGTGAAGGCAGGTAAGTTCTGTATGCTCGGATCACTCATCGTGATCATCGCATGCTTCTGTATGATGCCTGTTAACAATAAGTCAAAGGGTTCACCACTTAACTTCAGTGTTGAGTTTGCAGGTGGTACAAGCCTTACAGTAGAATTTGATAAAGCATATACACTCAGCGAGGCTGAGTCAGACATAGTTCCGGTTATTGCAGAGGCAGCAGGTATCGGCGAGGCAGGTATCTCAGTTCAGACCGTTTCAGGAACAAATGAGATCGTGTTCAAGATGCCAGAGCTGACCGATGACGGAACAGATGACTCACAGATGTCCAAGGTGCGCAGCGCACTCACAGACAAGCTTGGTGCAGATGTCAAGGAGGCAAACGTAATAAGTGGATCTGTCAGCAGCGAGATGTCCAAGAATGCTATATTCTCAGTCATCCTTGCGGCGATCCTTATGCTTATATATATAGCTATCAGATTCCATGATGTGAAGTTTGGTGCAAGTGCAGTTATCGCACTTCTCCACGATGTTGCGATGGTATTCTGTCTGTATATTATACTGAGACTTACAGTTGGTAACACATGTATCGCATGTCTGCTTACCATAGTAGGTTACTCGATCAATGCGACTATCATCATATTCGACCGTATAAGAGAGAATATAGATGTAATGAGACCTAAGAAGGCGACATACAAGGATATAGTCAACCTGAGTATCAACCAGACATTCAGCAGAACTATTTATACATCACTCACAACATTTGTTACAATATTCGTTCTGTATATCATGGGAGTGGCATCCATCAAGGAGTTCGCTCTTACACTTATGGCTGGTATAATCATCGGTGCTTACTCTTCAGTATGTATCACAGGTCCACTCTGGTACACAATGAAGACAAAGCTTGGCAAAGCCAGAAAAGACGGATTAGAATAATATCGTACGATATCGTGAAATATAATAAAAACAGGCAAATGCCTCCACGACAGTGATGTTGTGGAGGCATTTGTCAGTTTACAGATGATATGATCTGAAGTACAATAACATGAAACAATCTGGAGTGAAAAAGTTTGAAGTGAAATAATTCTGAGTGAAATAACCTGGAATAAAATGGAGGCGAAGACATGGTTGGTGCAGTTGTATTTGACATGGATGGGGTCATTCTTGATTCGGAGCAGCTGGTGGTGAGGAGCTGGCAGAAGATAGCTCAGAAATATAATATAGAGGATATAGAAAGGTTCTGCATAGCTGCACTTGGACTCAACCGTGAGGCAGCAAAGAAGCTGTTTGTTCGGATGTATGATGGCAGATATGGGGATGAGGAGAGATATGAAGTTCTGAAAGCCGAGATGGCTGCGGAGTTTCACCGCGCAGCATCAGAGGGAGAGCTCATTCTTAAGCCTGGAGTTGCCGATACTCTGAAGCTGCTGGATGATAACCATATTCCATGCGCTCTTGCCACGTCCACAAGAAAAGAGGTTGTCACCATGGAACTTACTAATCTAGGTGTGATAGATTACTTTGATAAGCTTATATGCGGGGATATGGTGGAGAGAAGCAAACCGGCTCCCGATATTTTCCTTAAGGCATGTGGGGAGCTCGGCTTAGCTCCAGAGAATGCATTTGCCGTGGAGGATTCGTATAATGGTGTCAGGGCCGCCCATTCTGCTGGGATGAAGGTGGTCATGATTCCTGATCTGGTTCAGCCTGATGCCGAGATGCGAGAAAAAGCCCTTATCATATTTGATAACATGGACGGGTTTAAAGAGTATATCATGAAACTTGTCACAGCATGACGGGGATACTAAAAAACAGAATAAGACACAGAAAATATATAAAAAGAACTCCTGATGCAGAGAGAGCAAAGTCTCTGCGACAGGAGTTCTTTTAGTTAGTTTTTAGGGTTTTAAGGGGGACTGGTGAGGTCCCATATATAACGTAAGAGTTCCGGCAAAGAACCGTCACGCTTTGATCTAATGGGTCAGTTAGATCAATGACTCGTAGAGCTTGGTGATATCCTCTACGCTAGTCTCTTTTGGATTGCCCGGACGACATGCGTCATCGTAGGCTGACTGAGCCAGGAATGGAATATCCTCTGGCTTTACGATGTCCTTCAGATCTGCAGGTATTCCTACGTCCTTGGACAGCTGGCGAACTGCATCTACAGCAGCTTTTCTGTACTCATCCTGAGTCATGTCGTCTACGCCCTTAACGCCCATGGCTCTTGCTATCTCACGATACTTTTCTCCTGTAGCCTCTGCATTGTATTCCATTACAGTAGGAAGGATGATCGCATTGGCAACACCGTGAGGGGTGTCATAAAGAGCTCCCAGTGGATGTGCCATTGAGTGGACTATTCCAAGTCCGACATTTGAAAATCCCATGCCTGCAACGTACTGTCCGAGAGCCATGTCTGCACGGCCCTCAGGTGTTCCCTCAACAGAAGCACGGAGTGAACGGCTTATTATTTCTATAGCCTTAAGATGGAACATATCTGACAATTCCCATGCTGCAGCTGTGATATAGCCTTCTATAGCGTGTGTCAGCGCATCCATACCGGTAGCAGCTGTGAGTCCCTTTGGCATAGAACTCATCATATCAGGATCGACAAATGCGACAACCGGGATGTCCTTAGGATCAACACATACCATCTTTCTATTCTTTTCAACATCAGTTATAACATAGTTGATGGTAACTTCAGCCGCGGTTCCGGCTGTTGTAGGAACTGCAAATATAGGTATGGATTTATTCTTTGTAGGTGCAACGCCCTCGAGACTTCTGATGTCTGCGAAGTCTGGGTTGGCGATGACAATTCCAATGCCTTTTGCGGTGTCCATTGAAGAACCGCCACCAATTGCAATTATGTAGTCTGCAGCAGCTGATTTGAAAGCATCAACTCCGAGCTGTACATTCTCTATTGTTGGATTTGGCTTAATGTTTGAATAGATTTCATATGCAAGACCTGCTTCATCAAGTACGTCTGTAACTTTTTTGGTTACACCAAACTTGATAAGATCAGGATCGGAACATACGAGAGCTTTTGCGAATCCTCTTCCGATAGCTTCAGTAGCAATCTCGGCGATTGCACCTGCACCGTGGTAAGAAGTTTCATTAAGTACAAATCTGTTAGCCATAACAGTAACTCCTCCTTTGATTTTGATATTTTTTGAACTTTTGATTGACATGCACATGAGCATATTGCACAAAAGCTTTGTTAAAATACTAATACTATTATAACATTTACACAAAAATATTCAATGCAAATAATAGTCAAAATGAATTTATTTATAGTCAAAATGGCATAAAGTTGTATTAAGTGCGATGGTTTGATAAAATAATTAAGTTGGACAGCACGTATGTAAAAGTCATATGATAAAAATGCAGTGGCCGCAAAACATAGGAGATTGGAAAAATGGCAAGAACATCAGAAGAACAAGCAATTTTAGACAGGTATATAATGAAGTCGAAATGGTCAATAATGAGTAAAAGGGCGGATTTTAATGCTATAGGGGAGAAATACGGAATAGATCCCGTAGTGGCAAGGGTAATAACAAACAGGGATGTATATGGCGATGAAGCGATCAATATGTATCTGAATGGCGGCTTTGAACTTTTACACGATCCGGCACTTATGAAAGACCTTCCGGAAGGCTGCGAAATAATTCTGGACAAGCTCAAAAATAATAAAAAGATCCGAATCATATCAGATTATGACGTGGATGGAGTGACATCAAACTACATACTTCTTCTAGGAATGAAAAAGGTATGGGCTGTTCTCCACGGATCCGAGCCGGATTGTTGTGAGGTTGTGGACTATGATATTCCGCATAGAATACATGACGGATATGGAATAAAAAAGAGGCTCATTGACGTAGCAAGAGCAGACGGGGTGGATACTATAATAACATGTGACAACGGAATAGCGGCATATGAACAGGTAGAATATGCAAAATCACTAGGCATGACGATCATAGTCACAGACCATCATCAGGTTCCGTCTACTGAGAACGAGGACGGAACAAAGGAATACATTCTTCCGCCCGCTGATGCGGTCATAGATAACCAGAGAGTTGATTGCCAATATCCATTTAAGGGACTGTGCGGTGCCGGAGTTGCATGTAAGTTTATACAGTATCTGTACAGAAAGAGTGGTATAGACGAACACGATGTAACCGAATTTTTTGAGGTTTTGGGGCTTGCGACTGATTGTGATATCATGGATCTTGTTGACGAGAACAGGATATTTGTAAAATATGCTTTAGAGAGTTTGAAGAACAGTAAAAATCCCGGGCTTAATGCACTTATGAGGCTCAGCGGAAGAAACGAAAAAAAGATATCTACATATGACCTGGGATTCCTCATAGGACCATGTATAAATGCCGCAGGCAGACTGGGGGATGCGAAGACAAGTCTTGAATTTCTCCTTGAGACGGACGAGAATGAAGCGGAGATAAAAGCAGCGGAACTGATCCAGATAAACAACGAGAGAAAATCAATGACGGAGAACGGTGTCAAGCTTATCACCAGACAGCTTGAGGATGCAACTATAAGCAAGAGATTTGGAGAGGCTGCAACTCTGGCAGACAAAGTTCTTGTGGTGTACATACAGGAAGTACATGAGAGTTTGGTCGGAATAATAGCCAGCAAGATTAAAGAGGCATACAACAGACCTGTTCTTGTGTTTACGGACAGTGAAAAACAGGGAATCCTCAAGGGCTCGGGAAGGTCAATAGAGAGCTACAACATGTTTGAAGAGTTAAGCCGTGTGAAAACATATTTCACTGAGTTTGGCGGTCATGCTATGGCGGCAGGGTTCTCGATAGAAGCGCAGAAATTAGATGAACTCAGGCATGTACTAAATGCAAATACAGATCTCACGGACGAAGATATAACACCCAAGGTCAGGATTGATGCAGCCATGCCGCTTTCGTATCTCTTTGGAAATGACCTGAGACTTACAGAGCAGCTGTATCTGCTTGAACCGTATGGAAAGGGTAACAGAAGGGCATTGTTCGGTCAGGCAGGGGTTCCGGTGTGCAAGGCTGTCGTATATGGAAAAAACGGTAATGTCCTTAAGCTCACTCTTGCAGCCGGCGAACGTCAGTATATGGAAGCTATATATTTTAATCCTGAAGAGTTCGTTAATAACATAAAACAGTGGTTTGGTGAGGATGAATGTGATAAAATGTTAAATGGTCGTCCGAACAATGTATTGATAGACATTATTTATTATCCAGAGATAAATGAGTTTAGAGGCAGGCGAAGCGTACAGATCAAGCTGGATAGGTACGATAAGGGAGAGCAGCCTGATTAAGGAGGACTTTGATTGGGATGTTGATATAGAACATATATAGCATGATGCAGGAGTCTGTCGGTGTATGGCAGCAGAAACAGGAGGATAAAATGAGCGAGGTAGAAAAGTATATTAAGAGTATTCCGGATTTCCCACAGCCGGGGATCATATTCAGGGATGTGACAAGTGTGACAGAGGATCCTGAAGGAATGAAACTTGCCATTGATGAGATGGACAAGCTTTTGGATGGCGTGGATTATGATGTCATAGCAGGTGCCGAGTCCAGAGGGTTTATATTTGGCGCACCGCTGGCTTATAAGAACGGTAAGGGACTTGTGCTTGTGAGAAAGAAAGGCAAACTTCCTAGAGAGACCGTGGAGATGTCATATGATCTAGAGTATGGACAGGCAACGATAGAGATACATAAGGATTCCATAAAGCCGGGAGAGAAGGTTGTTCTTGTGGACGACCTTATAGCAACCGGAGGAACCATTGAAGCTGCTGCCAAGCTCATTGAAAGTCTGGGCGGTATTGTCGTCAAGATGGTGTTCCTGATAGAGCTGACAGATCTGAAGGGCAGAGAGAGATTATCCAAGTACGATGTAGCTTCTGTTGTACAGTTTGACGGAGAGTAGTACTGAAATATCATATAAAGCAAATCAATATAGGAAGCGTGGTGATCGTATGAGCGAGATATTAGATAAGACACAGGACAATATAATATCTGAGGAGACTAAGAAGGCAGCTGAGGTTGGCGTGCTCACGACTGAGCAGGCGACAAAAAATGGAATAGTGGCTATAGAGAAGGCTCTTGCTGCGGGAAAAGCAGTTCCACAGAATCAGTTGATGAAGATTGAGGAACAGACAAATAAACAGGCACGCGCGAAGAGGGAGATAGATCTGTCAACTCCTGCTGACTTTACCCCGCCGGAGGATCTTTACAGGGAACTTATAAACAGGATTCTCACATACCACCCATCGGCTGATATAACCATGATTGAGAAGGCGTACAAGGTTGCCGATACAGCACATAAAGGTCAGCTTAGAAAGTCGGGAGAGCCATATATCATGCACCCGCTTAATGTAGCGATCATACTGGCGGAGCTGGAACTTGATAAGGAGACGATAGTTGCCGGAATACTTCATGATGTTGTCGAGGATACAGTTATGACGTCTGAGGAGATAGCAAATGAATTCTCCGAGGAAGTGGCATTTCTCGTGGATGGCGTAACAAAGCTGACACAGCTTAAGATGACCACGGACAAGATAGAGGTTCAGGCTGAGAATCTGAGGAAGATGTTCCTGTCAATGGCAAAGGATATCAGGGTTATATTGATAAAGCTTGCGGACAGACTGCATAACCTCAGAACTCTTCAGTACCAGTCTCCAGAGAAGCAGATAGAGAAAGCCAGGGAGACGATGGACATATATGCGCCTATAGCGCACAGACTCGGCATCAGCAAGATTAAAGTAGAATTGGATGATCTGTCCATGAGATATCTCATGCCGGAGGTTTACAATGATCTCAAAGCCCAGATTGATGAAAAGCTTACCGAGAGGGATGCTTACATCAAGAGAGTTGTCGCTGATGTTAAGAAGCATATAG
>USSH01000041.1 GCA_900557435.1 uncultured Coprococcus sp.
AGTACTTAACCGTTTTTGTATAGAGGGAAGGTGTCACATCAATTGTAACCCTACAGGAAAAATAAAAACTCTGGTCATACATACATTGTTATTGAACGAAAATTATGTTATAAATGGAAGAGGTGTGGTTGTACATAATAAATATTTATCATTGTGTGCAAAGCACCGATAAAATGCGGATGAAATGAAGAACATTTGGGTGATCAAGAGAACGATATTGCCCGAGATGTTATTTCATTCCGGTAAGGAGTTTTGATATGTATTATGTACCGGATAACACGGAGAAATGCGGATATTATGAGTGTGCAAAATGTGGCACGAGATTTCTGAGCCTTTCACTGGATGAACTTGAGGAATGTCCTGACTGTGCGGCGGAGTGGGACCCGGAGATCGGACCGGACGAGGTGATGGAAGCCGAGGAGAAGACGGCAAAGCTCATAAAGATAGTAGAGGGCGCGGAAGATGTAGAGAAGATGGACGCGCTGCTCAGTCTGGCGATAACAGGCGGGGATTATAACTGGATCTGATAAGCCGAATTTGGATTTGAATTGAGAGAAAATTAATTTACAGTAACAAAATAGAGGTAAACACATGATTACAAATGACGCTACATTATTAAAGGTAAAGCACGAGGTGCTCTATGAGGTGGCAAAGCTTGCTTACGATGGTAAACTGGATGACGAGAGGGACAATCTTCCATATAAGATGGTTCCCGGTCCTCAGCCATTTTTCAGATGTTGTATATACAGAGAGAGGGAGGTCATCAGACAGAGGATCCGGCTCGCCGAGGGCAAGGCACCTGGTACGGATGACGATGGCAACGTTGTCCAGATCATCAACTCTGCCTGTGAGGGTTGTCCAATCTCCCGTTATGTAGTAACTGATAATTGCCAGAAGTGTATGGGAAGAGCGTGCCAGCAGGCGTGCCGCTTCGGAGCTATCAGCATGGGACGAGACAAATCATATATCGACCCTTCAAAGTGTAAGGAGTGTGGACAGTGTGCAAAGGCATGTCCATACAATGCCATTGCGGATCTGATGAGACCTTGCATAAAGAGCTGCCCGGTCGGTGCTATCTCCGTGGCTGAGAACGGAACTGGTATTGCAGTCATAGATAAGGACAAATGTATAGACTGCGGTTCTTGTATTCACAAGTGTCCATTTGGAGCTATAGGATCAAAGTCTTATATAGTAGATATAATAAATGACATGAGAGCCGGCAAGAAGGTATTTGCCATGTTTGCACCTGCGACATATGGACAGTTTGGTGCGGATATCACGATGGCGAGCTGGAGAACAGCCATGAAGAAGATCGGCTTCTACGATGCAGTCGATGTAGGCCTCGGAGCTGATATGACAGCCATGGCTGAGGCTAAGGAGTGGATGGAGGCCAAGGCAGAGGGCAAGAAAAAGACCACGTCTTGCTGCCCTGCATTTAAGCTCCTGGTGGAGAAGCATTTTCCAGAGCTGGCAGACAGGGTATCCGAGACGGTATCTCCTATGTGTGCAGTTTCGAGATACATCAAGGAGAACTATGAGGATGCCGTTACGGTATTTATCGGACCTTGCATAGGCAAGAAGGCAGAGAGTGCAGCCGGTGAGAAAGAGTCTGCAGATTACGCGCTGACCTACGGAGAGATCAGAGCCATGCTGAGGGCGAAGGAGGTCAAGCTGGAGCCGGAGGCAGAGGACAACGACCAGTCCACACTGTTTGGAAAGAAATTTGCAAATGCAGGCGGAGTCACAGCGGCAGTCATAGAGAGCATGAAGGAGCTCGGCTGCGAGGATGAGGTGAAGGTATGCAAATGCGATGGCATTGATGCCTGTAAGAAAGCGCTCACACTTATGAAGTTCAACAGATTCCAGGATGACTTCATGGAAGGCATGGCATGCGAGGGGGGCTGCGTGGGCGGTCCATCAAGACACAGGGATCCAAACATGGCGATGCGCGACAGAAAAACAGCCCTTGATAACTCTACGGATATCAACATCACAGAGAATCTGGAGAAGCAGGGCGCAGACAAGATCGATATGGTGAGAGATTAAAAAGATTGATCGATCATGAAAGGATAAGTTGTCGTCAGGGGCAGCCTTGGGGACGGCAGATGTTCATTTACAGGAGGATGGCAACATGGCGACAGGCATGATATTTGTGATATGTGTGCTGATATTCGTGGGTGTGTCGGTTCTCACTGCGATATTTGTATACAAATCACAGATGCGCAAGAGGAGAATGCAGCAGGACAAGCATCAAATGCAGGACCACAACTCGCAGCAGAATGTCAGGTAATGAATTAATATAAGTATGATAAATTTATAAAATGTTGGGCGTATGCCAGATTGTGCGTGCCGGAACTCCGGATGCACTCTCCGGCATACGCCTTTTTGTGCGCCGCGGGCACCAGGGGGCCGAATGGGGACGGAGGTACCTGTCCCCTTTTGGGGAAATGTGTGAAAAACCGGTAAAAACGGGCCGAATGGGGACGGAGGTACCTGTCCCCTTTTGGGAAAATTCGCGAAAAACCGGTAAAAACGGGTCGAATGGGGACGGAGGTACCTGTCCCCTTTTGCAGGGAAAATGGCGGGGGGATATGTGAAAATAGATTAAAATATTTATTTTTTTGTTGACATGATAAAGAGATATGATAATATATGGATGTAGTAATTGAAACTACGTGTAAAGTTAATTGAAGACGTAAATCAAAGTAACGTTTATTTTGATTGCTAGATAAAATTACGAACTTAGAAGACTTTTTATACTAAGTTAATACGTAATGTGACAAGAAACGGCATGTATCGCTGATGCTAAGAGGCGGAAAAGTCGTTTTACCATATATATCATTAGAACTTATAGTTTATGGAGGAAATAAGAATGTCAACAGAAATGAGACCAGAGCAGGGAATAGCAGGAAAGTTCGTGAGATCAGCACTTGATGAGAATGGAGTTCTCAGCAAGATAGAGTTCACCAACAGCGAGAAGTTCAACTTCGCATACGACGTAATGGATGCTCTGGCAGATAAGGAACCTGATCAGACAGCGCTCATCTATGTGTCAAAGGACAGAACAGTCGAGAAGAAATTCACATTCCAGGATATCAAGGATTATTCCAATAGAGCAGCAAATTACTTCAAGAGCCTGGGTATAAAGAAGGGTGACAAGGTGATGCTTGTGTTAAAGAGACATTACCAGTACTGGTTCACCATGATGGCACTCCACAAGATCGGTGCCATAGCTATACCGGCGACAAATATATTAAAGGCAACAGATTATCAGTACAGAATTGAGGCAGCAGGTGTATCAGCGGTTGTGTGCACATCAGATGATGGGATCACAGCATCGATAGATACATTTGCGGATGACAAGCTGACAAAGATAGTTGTGAATCATCCTGCGGACGGATGGAACTTCTTTGATGAGGGAATCATGGAGTGCAGCACTGAGTTCCCAAGGCCTACAGGTGAGGATGCCGTAGGAGGAAAGGACGACATACTGTTCGTCATGTTCACATCGGGAACGACCGAGCATCCAAAGATGGTTGCACACAATCATCTGTACCCGCTTGGACATTACATCACAGCGAAATACTGGCACTGCAATAAGCCGGGTGAGGTTCATCTCACAGTTTCAGATACAGGCTGGGGTAAGGCACTCTGGGGCAAGCTTTACGGACAGTGGCTGTGCGAGGCGTGTGTATTTGTATTTGACTTTGATACATTCAGCGCAGACACGATATTCAAGCTCATTGAGAAGTATCATATCTCAACATTCTGTGCACCTCCAACACTGTACAGAATCCTTATCCGTATGGATATGAGCAAATACAACCTCTCGTCCCTCAGATACTGCACAACGGCAGGTGAGGCGCTTAACCCAGAGGTGTTTGATGTATTTAAGGAGAAGACAGGATTCACTATATATGAAGGATTTGGTCAGACAGAGACGACACTTACCATTGGAAACCTTGAGAATACAACTCCGAGACCGGGTTCAATGGGTAAGGCAAGCCCAATGTATGACGTGAGGATCATGAAGGCAGACGGAACATTTGCAGCACCTGGTGAGACAGGCGAGATTGTTATCAACATCGCAGACGGCGCACCGGACGGACTGTTCATGGAATACTACAGGGATCCACAGAGAACAGCCGAGGTTATGCATGACGGTTTCTATCACACTGGTGATACAGCTTACCAGGATGAGGATGGATATTTCTGGTTCGTTGGACGTGTGGATGATATCATCAAGGTTGCAGGCTACAGAGTAGGACCTTTCGAGATAGAGAATGAGATCATGAGGATCCCTTATGTCCTCGAGTGTGCAGTTACATCAGTGCCTGACAGCACGAGAGGCCAGGCAATCAAGGCAACCATCGTTCTCACAGAGGGCACGGTTGGCGATGAGAACCTCAAGAAAGAGCTCAAGAGATACTTCAAGGAGAACATCGCAAGCTACAAGAGACCTAGAGTTATCGAGTTCGTTGATGAGATGCCAAAGACCATCAGCGGCAAGGTAAGACGTGTTGAGATCAAGGAAAAGGACTGGAAGTAAGTCAGAAATCAGGTGAAGAAAAATGATAGATATAGATATGAGTAAGATCAAGCCATATGAGAGATCGGTTTATTATTATGAAACGGACAGGATGCAGATAGTACACCACTCCAATTACATCAGATGGATCGAGGAGGCAAGGCTGGACTGGATGACGCAGATAGGCTGGGATTACAAGTCCATCGAGGATGATGGATATATAATTCCTGTGCTCGGTGTGACGGCTGAGTATAAGAGCATGTGCCACTTCGGCGATGACGTGCTGATACATGTCAGCCTTTCGGAGTATACAGGTGTCCGCGTAGGCTTTTCATATGAGATCGTGGACAAGAAGACAGGCGAGCTCAGAACACTTTGTACAAGCTCACATTGTCTGCTGGATGGCAACAACAAGCTTGTGTTCATCAGAAAGGCATATCCTGAGCATGATAAGCTGTTTAAGGAGCTGCTTGAGGATTACAAGAAACGCCAGAGTAAATAAACAGAGTTATTGTCTGGTTTAGAAATAATTTAATATTGTATTAATTGATGGTTAGTAATAGCTGGTAAAATTGTTTATGTAACTTTTTTATCAGCTATTTTTATCTATTTAACCATGTAATCAGTTAAAACATCCTTTTTATATTATGGCGTAAATGCTATAATGGAAACGGTTGCGTGGGAATATATGGCAGGCTGGATGCTGCTGCAAGGAGGGATCTTTTGAAAGAGGTATCACTTGATAAAAAATACTACAAAGAACAGATACAAAATATATTATATGATAATTATGTGAAGCTGGCGTTGGTCAACATTGATACTGGGGAGTATGTGAGTGTTATCAGCGTGGATAAAAATGCAGATGATTATAAAAGCATCACTGACGTATCCTCCTATTTTAAGGATAACAGGGGACTGGACTGCTGTCATCCTGATGAAGTCAGAGAATTTTCATATATGTGTGATATGAAGCATGTTAAAGCACTCATAGAAGCCGGAGCCAGATCGATCGTGCGTAATTTCAGATTCAGATTGAGGCTTGGTGAGGACTATGAGTGGGTTTCCATGGATATAGAAGCTGAGAAAGAGCCGAGAGAGGACGGACAATGGGTTGTGTTCGGCATGAGGACAGTCAGCCTTGACACTCTGGTGCTGGAGGATAGCATCAGAACACTGACAAGGATATACAGACGTATATTCAGGATTGATGTGACTCACAATATTTGCGAGACATTGAGGGGCGGATATATAAGAAGCAGGGATGAGGTTAAGCATGACTGCCTTGGAGATTACATGAAAGACATGACTATGGGCGGTGAGATATTCCCTGACGATGTGGACAGGGTAAGTAGATGCCTGTCGCCTGAGTTCCTCACAAAATATTTTGCAAATGGACATGACAGATTTACCATTAGATATAAGCGCAAGATGGATATGGTGTACAGATGGGTGATGACTGAGGTCATACCTACTGCTGACTATAGAGATGACCATAAGGTATTTTATCTTTATACGAGGGATATACATGAGGAGTATTCTGAGAGCATAGAGAAGCAGGAGCTGTTGGAATTTTACAGTTACAAGGACGCGCTCACTCATCTTGGCAATAGAAATGCATTTAACATTCTGTGTGACGCGTATGCAGACCGAAAGGACAAGCGGTCGGTCGGATTCGTATTCAACGATGTGAACAAACTGAAGTATGTGAATGATCATTATGGACATAAAGAAGGAGATCTCTATCTTCAGAGGGTATCGCAGATGCTGGCGCAGCATTTTGGCGAAAATGCATGTTACAGGATAAGTGGCGATGAATTTGTTGTCATCATTATGGATATTACTGAGCAGTCGTTTAACTCAATGATCGCCAGATACAAAGAGGTAATTGACGAGCAGGAGGAGGCTCCGGTTGCGTTCGGTGCAGTCTGGAAGGCTGAGGCTGATTCTATAGACAAGATAATGAACGAAGCCGAAAGACTGATGTATGAGGATAAGAAGAGATTCTATTCGAAACATCCTGAGGTCAAGAGGCGTGAGATCGTGGAGAACGAGGCGAATATAGCTGTAGGAACTACAGAGGATGGAGTTCCGCATTATAGGAATCTTGGAAAGACAGACAGGATATTTGATGCCCTTGCAGCTACAACACTCAGAAATTATATATTTATGAATGATCTCGATACGAATGTGACAAAATGGTCTGCCAGTGCGGTGGATTATTTTGGACTTCCGGGGCAATACATATATGACACACAGAAAGTGTGGAAGAATCTTATACATCCGGATGACAGAGCAATATTTGAACAGGATATTACAGAGGTATTTGCGGGGCGCAAAAAGTATCATGATGTAGAATATAGAATGAAAAACAAAAAGGGTGAATATGTGGTCTGTACCTGCAGAGGTTTCATCACCAAGAAGGAAAATGGTGATCCGGAATTCTTTGTAGGAACTGTCATAAACCACGGTGTCATAGATGGAGTTGATCCGGTGACGAACCTGCACAATCAGCATGAGTATACCAAGTATATCTCTATACATTTGAGAAACAAGCAGACGATGAGCATTCTGGCAATAGGAATATCAATGTTTAACAGCATCAATATGATGTATGGATATGCATATGGCAATGCTGTTCTTAAGGATTTTGCCACAAAGCTCAAAAATGTCGTCGGTGGAAAGGGACTCGTATTCAGACTTGACGGAGCAAAATTTGCAATCTGCTCAAACATGTATACCAAACAGGAGCTCAAAGAGGTATATAGACATGTACAGAATCTTGCACTTGATAATGTAGGTCTGAACGGCACATCGATCCCACTTAAATTGTACGGAGGTGGTCTGATATATGACCATGTAGGAGCCGATGAGGATGTGATAAAGAGCAGTGTGGAATATGCCCTGGAGAGATCCAAGGAGGATCATCATGGTGAACTTGTATTCTTCAATGAGGAGATCAAGGACAATGATAGAATGAGGCTGCAGCTTTACAGCACAATACACAAATGTGTGGCAAACAACATGGAAGGCTTTTTCATGTGCTATCAGCCTATAGCCAATTCCGTGACAGGACACATAGTGGGTATGGAGGCTCTTCTCAGATGGAAACATAAGGAATTTGGAGTGGTTCCACCGGGAATATTTATACCGTGGCTTGAGATGGAGCCGTGTTTCTTTGAACTTGGCAACTGGATAATAGAGCAGGCACTCACGGATGGTATGGAGATCCGCAAGATCAGACCTGATTTTGTGGTGAATGTCAATATATCAGCGACTCAGCTTGAGAATCATGGATTCAGGCAGGCTGTTGTGGATATATTAAAAAAGACGAAGTTCCCTCCTGAGTATTTGTGCATAGAGCTCACAGAGAGATGTAAGAATATGGATATAGCATTTCTGAAAAATGAGCTGGAATATTTCAGGAAACTTGGAATAAAGATCGCTATCGATGATTTTGGAACGGGAAATGCTACCTTAAATCTGCTCACGGAATTACCGATAGATGAACTTAAGGTCGATATGTCATTTGTCAGGGGCATACAGGAGAGCAAGCCTAATCAGGTCCTTGTACAGGCGGTTGTGTCATGTGCACATGAACTCGGATACAAGAGCTGCATTGAAGGTGTCGAGGACAAGGCGCTGTTCGATTACCTTCATAGGTATGGTTCCACTTACTATCAGGGATATCATTTCTCCAGACCGGTTTGTCTGGAGGATTTTAAGAAATTATTGTGATAAATTGTCCAATGGACAAAGGCTGGTTCATTATTGTAAAAAGGGCCAGCCTTTTGTTTTGCATATTTATGAGAAATAAATTGTCTTATATGTTTACATAAGGTTGACACCGGGCGCTGGCATTGTTAATATTGCTTTGGTGTGACCTTAGATCACGCCAGATATATAGTCCCGGAGATGTTCCGGCGAATGGATTATGGTGCAGCCGGAAAAGCTGTGGCCGTGTTCAATAAGAAGGGAAGTGCGGTGAGAATCCGTCGCAACAGCCATTACTGTATGCAGGGGAGTTCCCCTGTCAAGTCAGATCGCTTGCTATATATCTAATTCTTCGATAGAAGGGTATTTTGAAGCTTGTGATCTGAAATGCGGCGATGCGAATCAGAAATGTACAGATCCGTGGCAGGACACAAAGAATTCAATATGCCTTTCAGGGAAAAATTGAAAGGAGATACGTTTATGAGAAGAAGAATTCTTGCGGCATGTATGGCGATGTGCATGGCGGCAGCAACGGTTGTCACAAGCCCATGGGGCGGTGGCATGACAGCGTATGCAGCGGAAGAGACCAAGACGATCACGGTCTCAGCATACGATTACACGGCAGTGGATGCCGGAATCGAGGGCGCCTCGAAGACAGGTGTCATCATGGAACAGACAGTCGAGGTGGATGCGGACACAACTACAGCGCAGGCTGTACAGAAGGCATTTGATCAGGCTGGTGTATCAGTTGAAGGAGTATCAAGCGGATATGTGAGCAGCATCAATGGGCTTGGCGCAGGTGTGGGATATTCAGGCTGGATGCTTGCCTATGACAATGACGACTATTCAAACTGGGGAATGAGCAGCATAGCCCTCAGCGATGGAGACAGCCTCAGATTTGATTATACATGCAACGAAGATAAGACGACCGATGATATCGGAAATGGCTACTACGGCAATCCGTATGTGAAGACACTCACAGTTGCAGGTCAGACATTCAATATGTCAAAGAATACGACATTTGATGCGAACTACAACATGACAAATACTTACTATATAAATGGTGAGGAGACAAAGGCAGCAGGTACAGAGGAAGATCCTTTTGTATTTGAGGTTTCTGTCCCTGCAAATGAGGCTCAGTCCGCATATATCACCATGGATACAAGTCTCAACAGCCACTATGCAGTGATCGATGGATGGTCTGTTTCAAAGGAGACTTATGATATAACAAATGGTCTTGATTTCTCAGTTTCTTCATTAGGTGGAAAGTACAAGTCATATTTCACCATCAAGACAGATCTCAAAGCAAACAACACATCTGACTCCTACAAGGAGATGCTTGACAGTTCGATCAAGTATATAAGAAATACAGTCAAAGAGGCCGAGGTTGGTTCTATAGGTGGAGAGTGGGCAGTTCTCGCTCTTGCCAGATATGGATATGAGGATCCAGAGTGGTACACAGCATATTACAACAATGTTGTAAAGTATGTTCAGAATATAGGAAGCAATAAGCTTCACTCACGCAAGCTCACAGACAACTCACGAGTTATCATTGGTCTTACAGCAATTGGCGCAGATCCTACAAATGTAGCTGGCTACAACCTTCTTGAGCCACTTGCAAACCTTGAGGATGTTGTATGGCAGGGAATAAATGGTCCTATATATGCGCTCATCGCTCTAGATACAGGTGATTATGAGATTCCTGAGCTTCCGGACGACAGCACAGCTACACAGACAACAAGAGAGGGACTTATCCAGTACATACTTGACAATGAGATCCCAGGTAGCGGCGGATGGGCTCTGTGGGGCTCAAAGGCTGATCCTGACATCACGACAATGGCTGTTCAGGCTCTTGCACCATATTACAATACAAATGCCGATGTAAAGGCAGCGGTAAATCGTGGAATGAAGGCTATATCTGATCAGCAGTTATCAAATGGTGGCATGGGCTCATGGGGAACCGTAAACTCAGAGAGCTGCGCTCAGACAGTATGTGCGCTTTCTGACCTTGGAAGAGATGCTGACACAGATCCACAGTATGTAAAGAACATGAATTCTATTCTTGATGCAATGCTTTCCTTCTATATTGATGGAGGCGGATTTGCACATGCAGCACAAAATGGAAAACTTTCAGTAAACATGATGGCTACAGAGCAGGCAACATATGCTCTCGTATCATATGACAGATTTAAGACAGGAAAGACAACTCTCTACAACATGAGCGACAGAAAGAAGCTTTACACAGAGAGCGCAGAGAAGAAGTCAGTTGAGAAGGCGAATGTAACAGTTGCTGATTTTGGTCTTGTATATGACGGAACAGTAAAGGAGCCTAAGGTCACAGTTAAGTATGGTGACATTCTCCTCACAGAGGGCGTTGACTATACAAAGGAATACAGCAACAACGTAGAGGCTGGAAACACAGCAAAGGTAACTATCACCGGTATGGGTGATTATGAGGGTCAGATAGAGAAGACATTCTCGATCTACTCAGCAGAGATAGAGGCAGCAGATGTCGCCATCGACCAGACAGTATTTGTTGCAGATGGAAAGGTTAAGAAGCCAAATGTGACAGTCACACATGTAGGCGAGACGCTCAAGGTAAATACAGACTACACACTTGCATTTGCAAACAATGTACTTCCTGGCAAGGCAACAGTTACAGTCACAGGTAAAGGCAAATATACTGGTAAGGTTGTAAAGCATTACACATTAAATGCAACACATATTTCAAAGACAGACATTACAGTTTCAACAGAGGAATATGTGACAGACGGAACAGAGAAGACACCAGCAGTCAGTGTAGCATATAATGGCAAGACACTCAGAGCCGGTACAGATTACTCAGTAAGCTATATTGACAACGTAAACGCAGGAACAGCAAGCGTGAAGATCACAGGACTCAAGTACTACTCAGGTTCAGTTGAGTATACATTTGAGATCAAGGCGATTGAGCTGACTGATGCAGTTGTGACAGTTGACACAGACGATATCGTTGCGGACGGCAGCAAGAAGACACCTACAGTAAATGTAACACTTGGAGATACAGTTCTTGAGGCTGGCAAGGACTTCACAGTTTCATATTTCAGCAATGTGAAGGTTGGAACAGCGAAGGCCACAGTAACAGGAATTGGAAACTATACAGGAAAGATCAAGCAGGCATTTGAGATCAAGGATGGTAAGACAGAGATAACAGCAGCTTCACTTGAAGAGGGAGTTGTAGCACTTGAGTGGAAGGCTGTAACGGCAGCTGATTCATATGCTGTATACAGAAAGGCTGAGAGCGAGAGCGAATTTGCAAAGATTGCAGAGACAGAGAAACTTAGCTACAGTGATAAGACAGCAAATGCCGGAGTATCATATGAGTATGAGGTAAGACCTGTTGTTGGAAAGTCATTTGGAAGCTCAGAGGCAGTTAAGGTGGCAGTACTTGCAGTACCTGCAGCAAAGCTTACAAACACAAAGGCTGGCATCGAGGTAACATGGAGCGCATCAGCAAATGCTGACAGCTATGTGGTACTTAGAAAGACTGGAACATCAGACACATGGGAGAAGATAGCAGACATTGCTAAGACAACCTATGTTGATAAGAATGTAACAGAGAAGACAGTTTACACATATGCAGTACAGGCTGTATCAGAAGCTGGAACATCAGCATATACAGGCAAGAGCGTGACAAGAAAGACTCCTATCACAACACTTGCAACACCGACAGTTACACTCAGCAATGCAAACGCAGGAGTGACACTGAAGTGGAACAAGGTAACAGGTGCTAAACAGTATGTTGTTTACAGAAAGGCCGGAAATGCCAAGGCATGGACAAAGGTTGCCACTGTTAAAACACTCTCATATGCTGATCGTCAGGTTAAGTCTGGAGTTAAGTACACATATGCAGTTAAGGCATCAGGAGATTATGCTATATCT
>USSH01000042.1 GCA_900557435.1 uncultured Coprococcus sp.
GACAGGATCGCCAAAGTTTCCAAGGAAGAGACAGATGATGAACAGACAGAGGTAAACTCCTACTACACTGACGAGGTTATCAAGCAGCTTCAGTCTGATCTTGAAGCTAAGGGATACTCCGAAGAAGATGCAGAGACTATGATCTGGTCCGGTGGACTCAAAGTCATAGTATGTCAGGATCCTGAGATACAGGCTATTGCTGATTCAGTTGTAAATGACGAATCCTATTGGCCAGAACCTGTTTATCAGCTCAACTACGCTCTCACCCTTGTGGATAAGGAAACCAAGGTTCAGACTAACTATAGCGTCGAGGACATGGAGAGCTGGTTCACTGATCAGCAGGGAAATGAATATAGTGCAAGATATTACAGTGAAGATGAAGCCCGAACCGATGCAGATACATTTAAAGCTGCTATGGTTGAAAAAACCGGTGATGATGTATTCCTTGAGTCTTTCAAGCTTGTCATCCAGCCACAGGTTTCATTCACGCTTATGGATCAGAAGACCGGACAGGTTAAGGCACTTGTCGGAGGTCGTGGAGAAAAGACCGAGAACAGATCATTTAACCGAGCAACAGAGGCGACCAGACAGCCTGGTTCATGTTTTAAGATCGTCGCAGCTTATCTGCCGGCTCTCGAGGCATGCAACATGTCACTTGCCACAGTATATGACGATGCTCCTTTCTACTATGATAACGGTAATCAGGTGTTCAACTGGTATGGTGGTTACTGGGGTCCTAAGACGATAAGATATGCCATCATGGAATCCATGAACATCATCGCTGTCAAGTGTATTACGGATGTCACTCCAAAGCTTGCTTATGACTACCTGTTAAAGCTTGGATTTACCACACTTATCGATCAGCAGACAGATAGTGATGGTATGGTTCTTTCAGATATCAACCAGTCTCTTGCTCTGGGTGGTCTGACAAACGGTATCACCAATCTGGAGATTACCGCTGCCTACGCTACCATAGCTAACGGCGGAAATTATATAAAGCCGGTATTCTACACAGAAGTATATGACCATGATGGCAATCTTCTGATAGACAATAAGGAGCCAGAAAAGACACGAGTTATATCAGAACAGACTGCTTGGCTTCTCACAAGCGCCATGCATGATGTTGTAACAGGAGGTACCGGTTCCGGTGCGAACTCCTCAACAGGAATGTACACAGCCGGTAAGACAGGTACAACATCCGGTGATTTCGATAACTGGTTCTGTGGATATAATCCATATTTCACAGCATCTATCTGGCTTGGAAATGATGAGAATATCACTTACAGTCCTGGTTCAATCAAATGTTACATGTGGAGAGATATCATGGATCAGGTAATCGAGAAAAAGGGACTTGATACTTCTGCCACATTCGAGATGCCAGACGGAATCGTACAGGCCACTGTATGTTCTGACACAGGACTTCTTCCATCACCTGGATGTCCTACTGTAACGGATTATTTCGATGCAACAAAACTGCCAACAAAGTATTGTCCTGGTGTTAAGAAAGTCACGGTATGTAACGAGTCTCATATGCTTGCCAACAAGTCTTGTCCTGAAACGACAACATATATATACAAACTGAATTCAGATGGTGAATATGTCCTTGACGGATATACTTGGGATCTCTCACTTCTGAAAGAACACTGTAATATTCATATTGACAAAGACAAGAAAAAGAAGACAACCAAGGCTAAGACCACAACAGAAAATACAACTACAGAGGATACGACCACATCGGAACCTACGACTACGGAAGACACAACTACAGAAGAACCTACAACTACGGAGGTTCCTACAACTGATGAGCCTACCGATGAGCCTACGGACGAACCTACAGATGAGCCTACGGACGAACCTACAGATGAGCCTACGGACGAACCTACGGATGAACCTACGGACGAACCTACAGACGAACCTACGGACGAACCTACTTCATCAGAAGATATTGTCACGACCGAAAATCCTTCTGCAGAGTGATAAGTAATATCAAGACTTAACAAAATTCAAACCCCTGTCACACAATAATATGTGGCAGGGGTTTTTCAATGCCTGGCATATAGTTTATTTTGTCATCTTAGGCTTGAATATCAGTGATGCCAGATATCCGAATATCAGTGCTGCTGAGCTTCCAACAGCCGCCATCTGAAATCCGCCTCTGAACAATCCGATAAATCCATCCTTGTCTACTGCCTCTGTAATTCCTCTCCAGAGATTATATCCAAAACCTGTAAGGGGTACTGATGCCCCACACTCCGCAAATTCGAGCAGCGGTTTGTATATCCCGAGAGCCCCGAGAACAACACCTGCACACACCAGTATAACCATTATCCTTCCTGGCATCAGCTTAGTTTTATCCATCAGGATCTGAGCCAGCATACATATAATTCCGCCTATTATAAAAGCTTTTAAATAATCCATGTTACCTTCCTTTCTCCATCTCATGATGCTCTATCATTACCGCATGTGCAACCCCGGGAACAGTCTGTCCCTCGTTATAGCTGACTGTAGAAAGTAGTGCTCCGGTTGGAACAAATAACACTCTCTTCCATTCGCCGGCCGAAACTTTCTTCAATATATACCCTGCAAGCACACTTGCTGAACAACCGCACCCGGATCCTCCGGAATGTGTATCCTGCTCCTCATTATTAAAAATTTCTATGCCACAATCCATGTGATTACTCGATATATCCACCTGATTCATTCCAAGCAGATCTGTCAGGATGGTCTTGCCGACTTTTCCAAGATCTCCCGTTATTATCCGGTCATAGTATGTCGCCTTAACGCCAAAATCCTGCAGATTCTGATATATAACATCTGCTGCGGCGGGTGCCATACATGCTCCCATGTTGAGGGAATCCTTCACCCCATAATCCACTATACGCCCTGTGGTTATCCCCTTGATACATACATTTGACTCTTTGTCTGACACAACAAACGCACCGCTTCCTGTGACTGTCCATGTCGCTGAGAGTGGTCGCTGATTACCATATTCAAGCGGAAATCTGAACTGTTTCTCTGCGCTTCCGTAGTGACTGGACGCCTCTGCCACAACATTATCAGCATATCCCGCTGCAACTGTCATCGCAGCCAATGACAAAGCCTCTCCACAGGTTGAACACGCACCATACAAACCGAACACCGGTATCTCCATATCTTTTATTCCAAAAGTTGACGCTATCAGCTGCCCCAGAAGATCTCCCGCAAATACATATCGTATATCTTCTTTCTCAAGTCCCGCTTTCTGAATGGCAAGCATAACAGCCTGCCTCACCATCTCACTTTCCCCTTCTTCCCAGGAATTTTTTCCGAATGTGGGATCTTCACTGACTCTGTCAAAATATCTTGCCATTGGGCCATCTATCTCCTTGGGGCCTGCGATCGATGCAGCCCCGATAATATACGGAGCATTTGTAAACTTTAGACTTTGTTTTCCTATTTTTTCGTTCATACACAACGACTTCCTTTCATATATCTATCCAGCCAGTATGCATCCTGGTTCGTATAGCTTTGTTACTGTATATCTTTGTTACTATATTTCCCATTATAAAAAAATATATTCTGGCATATTCCGGCAAAACATACATCTACAACCAACACTGGACAAATAGCCGCTCATGCATTAACATTACATAGTCTGGCAAATTCAAATAATTTGCATATAATTAAAAATTGAGATTGGAGATTTGCTGTGGAATTTACAAAAGAATACTGGATGAACTGTTTTAGCAGATGTATACGATACTCAAAGACATTTATAAAATGGGTCATTTTTTCACTGATCATGGGAACCATATGCGGACTTGTGGGAACAGCTTTCCATATATGTGTCGAATATGCCACCGGTTTCAGAGAAGGTCATCATCCCATTATATATTTTCTGCCACTGGCCGGAGTTGTCATCGTATTTATATACCGTATATGCGGCATAAGACACTCCAAAGGAACTAACCTGATCATAGGATCCATCAGAAGTGTTGAAGATGAGATCCCATCACGTATGGCACCACTTATATTTGTGTCAACTGTCATAACGCATCTGTTTGGTGGTTCTTCAGGCCGAGAGGGCGCCGCCCTTCAGATCGGTGGAAGTATAGGTGTCTCCATTGGCAAGATATTTAAACTTGACGAAAGTGACAAACACATACTCACCCTATGCGGCATGAGTGCTGTATTCTCTGCTCTTTTCGGCACACCTATAACTGCTGCATTGTTCAGCATGGAGGTTATAAGTATTGGAATACTTTACTACTGCGCATTTGTTCCATGCCTTTTCTCATCGGTGATTGCTTTTGAAATCACCCAGAAATTACATGTAACGCATGACCACTATGTCATAGCCGGTATCCCATCAACGATAGATGTTGTCATGGTCCTGAAGGTTATACTGCTCGCGATACTCTGCGCTGTCCTGAGCAGCCTGTTCTGTATATTTATGACTTTTGTACACAAGCTATTCAGAAAATATTTTAAGAACCAATATATCCGAGTATTTGTCGGCGGTGCAATCCTTGTACTTCTCAACATCGTGCTCAATACAACCGATTACAACGGTACAGGTATGGACATTATTGCTAAGGCACTCAATGGAGAAGCACACCCAACCGCGTTTCTCTTAAAAGCACTGTTCACTGCAATAACAATCGGATGCGGATTCAGAGGAGGAGAAATCGTACCTTCCTTCTTTGTCGGAGCCACATTTGGCTGTGTTACCGGCGGACTTTTGGGAATGGATCCAGGATTTGCGGCAGCTCTGGGAATGGTATGTTTCTTCTGTGGTGTAGTAAACTGCCCACTCACATCACTGTTTCTCAGCATAGAGTTATTCGGTGCCAATGGTATATTGTTCTTTACCATCGGCTGTGCTGTAAGTTACATGCTGTCAGGTTACTATAGTCTATACAATGAGCAGAAGATCATCTATTCAAAGCTCAGGCCACATTACGTGAATCTGTACACTAACCAGGAAATACGCACAAAAGAACCCGGTTTTCTGGAAGGAATGTTCCGTATCCGCGAAGATGACACTGATGACGAAGAATAAGACAATCAAATATATTTTATTACGCAAACAGCCACCCTAAATCTATATGAACTGTACAATCATATAAAATTTAGGGTGGCTGTTATTTTCTATATTAGTATTCTCTATATTAGTATTCTTTCAAGATCAGTGTACATTCAAGATCAACGAGGCCCGCTAATCAGCGACCTCCTCTGAATCGTTTTTTTAATTTGCTTCTGCATCTTCCCCTGTGTCAGATTCCGTGTCATCGTCGGTATTTGCCTCTGTACTTGTATCTTCGCCTGCATCTGCATCCGATTCCGTACTTGTCTCTGTGCTAGTTTCTGTATTCGATTCAGCACTTGATTCTGTGGTGTTATCACTTTCTGTTGTATCTGAAACCTTAGAATTGTCTTTCTTGTTGCTGTTTTCTTTCTTCGACGGCAGCTTGCCGACCTTGTACACCTCGTCCCTGACCGAATATACACTTACTGCCTCCGGATCATCCGATATCACATTCCCATCACCGTCATAAACCTTTCTATAAGATTGAATAGTAAGGCCTTCTATACCTACCGTATCAAGTACCTGCTCATCCTTTCCGAGGCTCTTATCCAGCTCATATTTTGTCTCATATGGCTCTGTCTCCAGTGTCTCTGTATACAGCTCAACACTGAACGGTTCTGTGACTGTTCCCCATATCGTACAAGAAGTTGAATACCCATCATATGTGGTAGTTATCTTTATCGGGTACTCTGTATCATTGGTAAATACAAAATCACAGCCTCCCCAGGCGACTGTTGCGTCAAGACCTGCCGGGACATATGATGCCGGGTAAGGATGGCAATGCCTTTCATCTATCTCCAGATTCGCATATAGGCATGCCATATACATAGTGGATGATACCTGACATATTCCACCGCCCATATCAAGCACCGATTCCCCATTCGCATATGATGGGCCAGGCAGGAAACCTCGTTCTTCTGTAAGCTCTCCGACTCCCAGATTATACGAAAACGATTCCCCGGGCATGAGTATCGTTCCATCACAATACTGCGCCGCCATCTTTACATTTGTCTTTCTGTTATCAGACCCCTCCACCTCTGTAGAATAACTGCTTATCTGATCTCTGAACAAGAGCTCTTCATACTCCTTTGTGGTCATATCCGCGCTGGACAGGGCAAGCGGAATCTCCACCTTATCCCCATTCTTCGCAGAGTCCAGAGCCTTCTTTGCCGCATCCAAGTCAAAATCCACTCCATCCTTCGCCTCCACCAGCTTATATCCATTTTCCGGATCCAGCGTCGGATTCTGGGGTTCACAGTGAAGCTTGTCATATAGTGCATCTATGTCCACATCAGCCTGCACCTCCGGACACTTTATCACTGTGTCATAATCACCCTTTTCGACATTCTTTTTTATGTTTGAAGACAGCTTATCCTCGTCCACAACATAACTGCCCTTTCCCTTAACCAGTATCAGCTTATCATTATCTACCACATAGCCATCCTCTTTGCTGAGATCCACTTTCATCAGTTCACTGCTCTCAATTGCTGACTTCAGAGCACTTATGTCTTTTATCTCAGGATACAGATCATATGATGTTCCACCGATCTTGGATTCCAGGAATCCATATCCTCTTCTCCAGAAACTGTGAGTTCTGTCCTGTATGGCTTTGACAGAATCAAATGATCTTTTGCCTAGAGCCGTTGATACATCCAGTGTATAATTCTCACCGTTAAGTTCAACCCTGACACTGGCTTTGCTGTATTTCTTATCGTAATCGGCATCTATAAGCTTTGAAGCTTCCTCTGCCTTCATATTTCCAACATTTATGCCATTTATGCATGTCTTATCATACAGCTTTCTATTGCCTATCATCAGACATATAAATGCATAAAATACTATCACAAAAACTCCGGTAAGTACCCAGCTTATCATCCTGTATTGTCTCTGAAGTCTTCTTTTTCTTTCTCTGCGCCGCTGTAACTCTGCCATCTGTCTGCGTGTGAGTTTTCTTTTTCCACCGGGTCTGTTCTCTATATTGGATTTGTGTCCTGTTGCAGATTTCGCGCGTTCTCCGGCAGCATACCTTTCTCTTTTGTCCTCCATATACTCACCCTCAACTTTGTCTATTTACCATGCATCTTGTAAAACATATATTCCCTTGCCAGCTCCGAATAGAGCTTCTCAAGTGTCCATGTCTTATTTGTATCTGTGATCACTGATTTGAGCGCTATCGGCTCAGCTCCTGATCTCTTATAGCGCTCCAGAAATATATCCAGTTCTTTGCTGCTTATACCGGCAAATATTGCCATCTCCATGTTAAGTTTTCTGCTTTCTCCGCACTCTTGCGTATTCTGCACATCAGGATTATCCAGAAGATCCGCAACCCTCACAGCACATTTGTCATTTCGCAGGACTCCATGCCAAGCGCCAAGAGCCTTGCAAATATCACTCACGACAGCGGCTTTGTCCTCCGTCAGATTCATTGTAAATATCTTTTTCATACAGCTCATTATCCTCATAAATTCTTCTTTTGCATATACATCATTATGTTGTTTTTTTTATCAAAGTCAACATCTCTTTAGTAAAAAGATTATTTTTTAATTTTTAAGTTTTCTCTGGTCACCATATCGAAACTATCCAGTATATTATCCCAAGAAGCCAGCTTGTAAAGATCCCATACAATATAACCGGACCGGCTATCGTAAACGCTTTTACGCCTTTACCAAACACTTCCCCCTCTGTCTGAAATTCCACTATAGGTGCACATACACCATTTGCAAATCCCGTTATCGGTACCAGCGCACCGGCTCCGCCGTATTTTGCTATCTTCTTGTATAGATTAAGACTTGTAAGTATCGCACTGGCAAGCACCAATATCAAAGATACATAAGCATACGCCTCATCTTCTTTCACATCAAGCTTTATCATAATGTTAAATATGATCTGCCCTATAGTACATATGATTCCCCCGACAAGAAACGCCCACAGACAGTTCCTTGGGACGCTGGATGTCGGCGTCACATTCTCCACATACTCATTATAATCTGTTTCTTTTGGCTCATATTTCATAACACGTTATCCCCTTTCACATACTCTTATATAGTTTTTAATATTTGTATTCTTGCGCATTCTATTCTTGTATATTCTATTTTGCGTATCCCAATTCTGCAATTTCTACATTCCGGTTGCTACACTTATCAGGGAGCCAATCAATTTTCCGGCTGCCAATGCATATATTACATATGGCATATTTCTCCTGACATTAAAACGCCTCGACGCAATAGGTATTACATTAAGCACTTCCGTAAGCGCCCCTGCCAGGCATCCGACAAATATACCACCAAACAAGCACACGATCGAGTACCCAAACCATGTGATACGTACCGGAATATGAAATAAATATATTACATTTGAGATAGCAGCACCGAACGCCAGAAGGCTCTCTATCAACATATAATGTCTCGCACCCTTCACCTTCTCAAGGAGCTTAGGAAATATTCCTATAAGGGATATAAATGCGAAATATCCACCTGATATGGCAATTCCACTGGCGAAGCAGGCAAATGCCAGCAATACATACCTAATCAGCATCTCTGCACTCCTTCTTTCTCTCTGAATCCGTTATGACTGTCTGGTTAACCTCCTGCTCATACTGACGCATCTGAACCTGCAGCGGCGTTGGGTCATCTGAGAATTTCTTCTTAATGCCATGATTAAAAAAGATTATAATCCCTATAAAAAGCCCCAGTGAATATGCGATGCCTGCGACCGGATACGCCTCACTTGCCTTTCCGACAAATATGTTCTCCATCACATCAAGCTGGCCCGCCATATTGACGTCAGAGTTATATGACATGATGGAAAATCCGGCGCCAAAGAATGCTATCAGACATATCATGAGGAATTTCAAAAATTGCTTAACATTGTCACTTGTGTCATAAGTCCTGTAGTACACAACCACATCTGCAGCTCCCAGAGTGTCCACCTGTGCCTCAGGATAATCCTTCTGGATCAGTTCTATTAGATACATTACGCTGATCACCTTCTGTTCCTTCGTACCGGTAAAGCTAAAAAGCTCCGTTTTTTCAATACCGTACTTCATATCCGGATTATTGCTCACCACCGTAGCTACATCCTTTATCCTAACCTTTTTGTTGTCAGCCAGACAGCTCTCAGAAAGCTTTATATAAACATGATCAGCCATACACATTAACTCCTGTTCCTCTTTCTTTAAGAAATAGTCTGTCCATGTGTATGGCTTATATTAACCCAATTTTTTCCATTTTTATATTTTATGTTTTATGTTAACTTGTTTAGATTATCTAGTATTTTTCTCTCAAGTCTGCTGACCTGCACCTGGCTTATCCCCATAATACGCCCAGTCTCTGCCTGTGTTTTCTCTGCAAAGTACCTCAGCGTTATCAGTCTCTTCTCTTCTTCAGATAGTGTATCTAAAAGTTGTCCCACGTATAATTTTTCAATAACACATTCTTCTTCCCGCCTGTTATACTGCACCTCTGTCATGTCATCTATATTTGACACTTCAGCCGAAGATTCCATCGCCATAACCAGCTCACTCTCTGTGCTGCCTATCGCTTTGCAAATCTCATCAACGGCAGGCTCCCTCCCATGTGCCCGCTGAAATTCCCGACAGAATATTTCAGCCTTGTAGTGGATCGTCTTCAGGCTTCTGCTGACCTTTACAAGTCCATCATCCCTTAAAAACCTGCGGATCTCTCCCTGTATAAGTGGAACTGAATATGTGGAAAATTTTACATCATATTCCATATCAAATCTGTCTACCGCCTTTATAAGACCTATCAGTCCAATCTGAATCAAATCCTCCAGTTCCTGTCCTCTTCCGATATATCTTTTGGCAATACAAACCACAAGGCCCATATTCTCTGTTATCAGTCTGGTGCGTGCTGTATCGTCTCCCTCTTTGGCAAGCCTGAGCAACTGAAGATTGTCTGCCATCAATACATCTCCTGACTGTTTCCTATCACCTTTTTCATTTTGACAACGGTTCCCTCACCCACGGATGAATCGACTTCCAGCCCATCCATGAATGCTTCCATGAATGAAAATCCCATTCCTGATCGACTTCCATCAGTAACTGTCGTATACATAGGTTCCATGGCCTTGTCTACATTTTCTATTCCACACCCACTGTCTTTTACTGTTATGTATATTGTCCTGTCCTCTATATATGTTTCAAGCACTATGTCCCCCTCGCCCAATCTATACCCATGTATTATGGAATTGGTCACCGCCTCAGACACAGCAGTTTTTACATCCTCAACCTCACATAATGTCGGATTTAATCTTGTCATCATCGCTGCAACAACAACTCTGGCAACTGATTCGTTCCTGGCATCGCAGCCAAATTTCACAATTAGTCTGTTCTTATCCATATCTCTACTCTCCTCTTTTTAAACATCTGTAGTCTTTTTCACAGATTTATTGATGTACCTGCCACTGTACATGCGAGCCATCTCCCCCACATTCGTCAAGTTTTACTGCTATTCTGTATATCCCTGACATAAGCAGTATTTTATCTATCCTCTCATTTACATTTATCACTCCCACACCTCCTCTTCTTGAATATACTTGCCTGAACCGTCTTGTTATAATCCCTATACCCGAACTGTCCATAAACGTTGTATCTCTAAAATCAAATACAACATGTTTTATTTCGGAATTCTCGAATACAGATTCTGTCGCATCTATTATCTTACCCGCGGCATAATCATCAACCTCCGACGGCATATACACTATCACAGTGTCCCCAAACTGCTCATAAATATTCATTACATACGCCTCCTATAGCAAAAAAAATACAAAAGAATCTGAAACTTATATAGTCCCATCTTCTTTTGTATCATTAAATAGATAATATAAATTGTGATTTTTATCAGATGTAGTATAAATAATTTTTAATTTGCTGCATCCGCGCCATCATCCACAGAATCTCCATTATCTGCAGGTGCATCTGTACTATTATCAGTATCTGCGCTATTGTCTGTGTCTGCGCTATTGTCTGTATCTACGCTATTATCAGTGTCTGTGCTATTGTCTGTATCTGTAGTGTTGTCAACACCTGTATCTGTGCCATCCCCACTGTAATCTGTGCCATCGTCACCAGTGCCAGCTCCTGTATAATCTGTGGTGTCTGCTCCTGTCGTATCCGCAGTTCCATCATATGATGTATCTGCAGTCGTGTCATCACCTGTCATATCAGTTCCTGCATCGCCGGTTCCATCAGCATTTGCAGCTGTCGTCCCATCTGCGGAAGGATCTGAAGCGGTACCGGTATTTCCAGTACTCTGTGCAGCCTTATTTTTTCCAGCCTGTATGGCATCAGAATCAGCGTGTTCACATGCGTATGTGTAATACACTGAATTAGGACAATTCTCCACCAGCTGATTAAATACCAACGTTGCATTATTCTCATCAGACAGCTTGAGATAACACATACCTTTGAAATAAAGTGCCACATCACTGTTAGGAGTATCCTGGAGCACCTTGTTTAAATCGTCCAGTGCAGCCTCATATGACATCTCCTCATACTTTGCTATCGCAGACTGTACTCTGGTCTTATTGTCATCCGACAGCACCTGGGAAGCGTAATCTCCGTATTTGTCTATCTGGCTCTTAAGCGACTTTGCCTCTGTCTCCGAGTTCTGCAGCTTATTGGTAAGTGTGTCAACCTGAGACTGCAGCTCAGATATGGACACGTTCTTATCAGCTATTTCGCGGCTGAACGTAATCTGAAGATCTCGCTGTGAGCTGTCAGCGGCTTTGTCCCTATTCGGAATGATAAGCGTCCACATGGCAGCAAGTCCCAGTACCACACCCGCTATAATATATGCAATTGAATATTTGTAAAAATTTATATCCTTGTATCTTCCAACAGGCACCGGATCTCCATCAAAATCCACCTCGCTGTTTCCGGCGATCAGCTTCTTCTGATCATCCATAAAGAGTGAATCCACATCATACTCTTCCTGTGGATAATCACGGAAATTCATTATCTCTTCATCTGTATGTCCCAGTTCATTGAAGTATCTCAC
>USSH01000043.1 GCA_900557435.1 uncultured Coprococcus sp.
CTGGGTATGTACCTTTCCATTGTAGATCTTGTTCTCTATTCCTGAAACCGTGATCTTGCTTGCCTTTTTACTTATATCAGTGGTTGCAAGTTTGGCAATGCTTCCGGTTTTAGTTGCTTTGCACACGGTACACGTGAATGTCTTCACACCAGTTGCAGTGTATGTAGGTTTCTTTGTTACCTTGCCTGAATTCCATGTATGTCCAAGTGCCTGTACAGATACATTTGTACTCATGACATCACCGCAGATCGAGCACTCCGTATGTCCATTTCCAGCCTTTGTGCATGTAGGAGCATGTTCTCCATCTCCGGTATATTTAACAGTCTTTCCCTCTGAACAAGGTGCTCTGTATATCGTTACCTTGAGCTCTGTTCTATTGTAGTTGTCTTTGTCGTCACCTGCGTATACTGCAGTTGCCACCACATATCCGCCAGCCTTTATCACTGTCTCAGCGTCTGTATCAAGCCATATCCATTCTCCCGGAAGTGCTATACTTCCAACTGTCTTGTAAGAATTATCGACACTCATTAACATATTTGGAAGTGCAGCCTTGCTCACACTTATCGTTATTTGAGTCTCAACACTGTTGTAATTTACGCTGTCAGCTGGAGTGAATACAACATCATACAGTGTCTTGTTGCTGTCAGCCACAACAGGCTTTATAGAACTATCCTTCCATGCAAATGTTCCGGGAACCTTGACTACATCAATGCCATTAAAGTATACAGTTCCTCCAGATATGACAGACTTTGCAAGATCGTCACCATATGTTATTCCACTTGCTGACGGTAATTCAACCACGTCTACATCGGCCTTTGAGACATTTACCTGAATAGTTCCCCTCACCTGGTTGTAATGTGCCTGATCATCCGGAGTAAATAAGACTTCATAGTCTTTAACGTCCACCGCAGGAACTATAGAATCATCACCCCAGCTCCAGCTTCCAGGAATGCTTTTTCCTGAAGGATCAAGTACATCCCCACCAGAAAGGGTTATAGCACCTAAAGTTTTAAGCGGATCATAGCTTACATTATCTGCCATCGGAAGTTCACTTATAACTATATCAATTTTAACTATATCAAATTCAGCCTTACAGTTTATATCGTAATTTCCACCAGCGACACCAATGATGGTTACTTTTGCTGTTCCAACCTCTGTGTTGTCACTGTATGAAACTTCATACTGGCTTGACGGAATGACGGTATCGCCGTCCATAAGTGTAAATTCAGGCTCTATCTTCTGTCCTGTGTATGTGTACTCAGACTTAAGTCCGTCAAATGCTGGACTGTCGATCTTCTTTGGCTCAATGGTAAATGTGACATTCTTTGTTCCTGAGAAATTCCCGATTCCAGTTAAAGTTATAGTTGCCGTTCCGGCATTAGTGTTGTCGGCATAGCTTAATGTGTAATCGCTTCCCTCGTTCATCTGAATAGAATCTAACCTATGTCTGTTATAATATACATTTACAGATGGCCTTAATTCATTTCCGGAGTAAGAAAAAGCCTCATTTTTTTCAAATTCAACTTTAATCCTATCGTTAAGCATCGCTGTAGCTTTGAGCTTGTTATCACGTATATCAGCCGTAAGATCAAGCTCACAATGTGTTGACGATATAGCGAACCAATCTTTTTGAAGTGTAATTCCAGCTCCTGCGACAGCATATGTATTATCCAAATTTACAAGATTTTCATTTAAAATAATTGGAATAATATTATGTGGTTCGGCATTCACAACCAATACATCAGGACTTACATCGCCGTATAACCGTATACCTTCGCTGATTTTTATATCACTATTGTTAAAATAAATTTTTTTACGGCTTTCCTGAATTATTAAATTTAAATCTCCTCCATTTAAAATCAGATTACCCATTGAAAGTATGTCACCGGAAATCCTAACATCTCCTATTGTTAATGTTGAATTATCATATGTTTCAATTTCATCTACGATGTCGCCACCTGTTCGGGAATCTGTTATTGTTATTTTTCCTTCTTTAATGGCAATTCCACTTGAAAAAACATACCCATTAATATCTATAGTGAAATCTGCTTCAGAACTATCTACATTGAGTCTTCCATCATTCATATCATTCACTGCAGTGACAACAGATCCAGACATCTTTTCAGCATAATCAATCGCATCCTGTAGAGACTGGTAATAAGTGGTAGTTTCGTTAATCGTGACAGTTGCAGCAGCTTTTTCTTCACAATAAATACATTCTCCGTATACAAAATCATGGTCTCCGTATACAGGTTTATCGTCGTTGTTATATATCACAGAAACAACATCCGACAAATCGTTACAATGAGCATATACATTGTTTTTATATACCTTTGCGCCGTGTAATACAGGATATGTGTCTGTTCCGACTGTCTGTCCCCAGATTTCTTCTGTCTGACCGTCCTGCAAAAGATATGCGACCTCGCCGCTCTTATATTGTTCTGTTGTTTTACCCTCTACATTTTCGTATTTTCCGGTAATATCACCATATGCATACTTATCGCCGATCGAATCCCCGGTATAAACGGAACTATCATAATAGCAATTTTTGATATCACCCTTGCCATCAATATCATCTCCACATATACCTCCAATCTTATCACCACTTCCAGCAACCGTACCCGTACTGTTGCAGTATGATATTCCGCTAAAATTAGCCCCACAGATGCCGCCTATATATGTTCCTGATCCACGGATATCACCTGAATTACTGCAGTTTGTGATTTTGCTGGCATAACCGCCAGAACCACTATTTCCACATATTCCGGCAACTCTATAAACGCCGCTCACATTACCTGTGTTATAACAGCGTGTGATCGGGCTTGTACTATCACCGCATATACCGCCTACATAAGTATCACCATTGACTACACCTGTATTATCACAGTCAGTAATTATTCCTTTATAAGTACTTCCACATATACCACCAATCCCCAAATGAGAATTACCGGTTGTCCCATTGATGGTGCCTGCATTATGGCAGTTTACGACCGTTCCAAGGTGGCTCTTTCCGCATATACCTCCAACATCGGTAGCGCCACTGAAATATGAATCTAAAATACTTACATTGTAAATCTTGCCATCTTCAATACAGCCGAACAAACCTATAGACCGATCATCGTCCTTTTTTAAATATAAGCCGCTGATCGTGTGGTTTTGCCCGTCAAATTTGCCACTGTATGGAGCAGCAAATGGCATATGGTTTTTTCCGTAATAAAATGTTCCGATAGGTATCCAGTCTCTATACATTCCTTCATTTAGTGTGCCATCTGATTTCAGAACATTTTCATTTACAACAATATCATCTGTAAGAACTACATTTATTTTTCCGTATGTATCGTTGTTATTGAGCACTTTATCGCTAAACCAATACAGTTCACCTGCATTTCCAATCTCATACACCTTGTCCTTACTATCATCATTGTCAATATCATACTTGTCCGTAGTGAGTACTGCCGGCTGATATGCATCACAATCTGTACAAAATCCCTGTGAATTATAATTGTGTGATTCTGTCTCTTTAATCACATATCCAACCGGACAGTCTTTGCATGCTACTCCTTTTATATGTTCTTTGTCATCTTGCCAAATATATGTAATAACACCGTTTGTATTATGTTTGTGTTCAGCTCCATCTATCAGAATTGTGGCTCCATCTTCAACAATAAGCTTGTCCAGATTTGTGATGCTCGCACTACTCTCAAATTCTATGCTTTCTCCACTTGCAATCGTTAAATCTTCTTTTAAAGCGGCTTTACCATATACAGATGTTTTCGTTACAGCTACATCGGAATCTATCCACTTCTTTGTGATGACAGAGTTGCTACTATCAACATTTTTTATTACAGAATCTTCTGGATATGCTTCATATGCTTTACCAATTTCCGCCAGAATCTGGCTGTCTGATATGGTAATTCCATTCTTTGATGAAATTGCCCCCGCCATATCCTCGGTACTCTTAGCTTTAACATAACTATCCTTTATACTTACTGTATTACCCGAAATTGCATCATTAATTTGATTATTGTTCACAGCAATATGACTATTTTCAATCGCTAAACTCCCATAACAACTGATTTCGGAAGTTTCCACCGTTGCTCCCATTATACTTAGGTTACGTGGATAATTTGAGCCTACTGCAAGGATACTTTCACAAATCAGACTCCCATTATTGTCACCCTTTATTGTCAAAGTATGCTCATTCTCACTATTTCCCGGTTCAATTTGAATATACTGCTCCACGGTATTTGTTCCTGATAACAGAATCGAAAGATCTCCATCACAGGCCAAATTAGTAATAGACACACCTTGCAGTACCAGCTGATTTTCTTCACTGTCATAATACCAACTATTTCCCTGATATATTGTATTCTTATTATCTGCTTTTCCATCATCTTGAAGTTTTCCATCCCAAATAACTGCTATAGTAGAGTTATCGCCTACATACAGATACTGAGGTGCATTTTCTGCTAAAGTAATTTCTGTAGTCTCCTCTGCCTTAGCAGTCATCACTCCCCAGTCACTTACACCCATCACCGGCGCAGGCGACGTAACCACCGCTGCAGCAAGTGCAATTATAATTCCCTTCTTAAATACTAATCCCTTTCTCATTCCATTCCTCCATTTCCATAACAGTCTCTCCTGTGCACCCTGTTACATTATCCCTTTTGTTGCATAATCAAGAATCATTTCCTTGATCATTATAAGCTCGTCCGTGTAATCCTTGTTGTCATCCGATCCCCATATGAAGCCCTCCGCATAGTGGGCGCAGGCCGTCATCATGGAGTGGACGGTGACACGCATGAATTCTGCTTCCGGTATGTCAGTCCGTATAGTTCTGTCCACCTTCGCCTTCTCGTACATCATGTGAAGTCTGGTGTCCACCGAATACAGTGAACTGTGGAAATCAACAAGTTGATCATTGTTCTTGCCCTCATGTGTCACATAGTAGTTGAAGTTGTCATTGTACCTGAGCAATTCCTTGTGATGCTGATACATATCTATGTAGCTGTCCATGGTAAATCTCAGTCTGTCTATGGCTGGTATGTCATGTACAGACGATATAGGTCTTCTCGCGTCCAGGCCATCCAAGTATCTCTTCCACTGATCAGCACATACCACTATGACCAGCTCAAGCTTACTTGGATAGTACCTGAACAATGTAGCTCTTCCCACGTCGGCAGCCCTTGCGATATCTCCCATACTCACCGCCTCTATCTTCTTGTCTACGAACAGATCAAATGCAACGTCAAGGATCTTTCTATTGCGCTCATCCATTTCCTCTTTTAGTTTTTCCGGATCTCTCATATATTACTTTACACTCCAAAGTTATATTGTGATACTCCCTGTCTCACAATAAATATTCTACAGGACTATCTTATGTCAGTCAACAAAAATCCCAGAAGTCACATTTCTATAGTAAGTAACTTCTGGGATTTCGTATTATATTAAATTTTTATCAATCTGCCAAAATCACCATTCTTTCCTCAATCAAATGATTGAAGTCTGATTTCATTTTTTCAGGTATATAAGATTCGTCACACATCTTTTTCATTTTATCCTTATTTTTAACTACCAAACTTATCTAAAAGTTGTATCCACCATCAATCATCCTTTCTTCCCGGAACCGCCTCCATGCCGAACATTGCAAGAGCTTCATTGACCTTATCCATGCGAACAGTTTCTTTCCCCTGTTCAAGTTCGCGGACAAATCTAAGACCAAGTCCTGATCTTATTGCGAATTCTTCTTGTGTAAGCCCTGCTTCTTTTCTGTTAGTCTTTATGAATTCAGCTATCTTATTCATCGTTATTACCTCTTATTCGTGATTCCTCCTACATATGATTCCTCTTACACGCTATTCTCCTTATATATTACACCCGATAAGGTATAATTTCAATCAAATTTAATAGTTTTTATACCATAACGGGTATAAAACATATAATACGAAGCAAAATTACACCCGATAAGGTATAATAAACGCAATAAGCAGCAAAATTATACCCCATCGGGTGCTATAAATCTACTTTATGAGAACAGGCTGTATCTGTCTTCCCTCAAGAGCCTCCTCTATGGTGGCTGGGATGAGATCAAGTCTGCTTATGAGTGAATTGGGTTTCTTCACACAGTTATCCTGTTCAAATGGAACAAAATAAATATTTTTCATGTTCATGAGCTGACCGATATTCTTGAAGTTCATACCCATGGCATCATTTGTCGAAATCGATATGATGAGCGGCTTGTTGTTCCTCAGATGTGCTTTCGCAGCCATGAGAACCGATGTGTCAGTTATTCCATTTGTCAGCTTGGCGATGGTGTTGCCGGTACAAGGTGCTATGACCAGCGCATCAAGATATGCCTTAGGACCTATAGGCTCTGCCTCCTGTATGGTGTAAATACCCTTTCGCCCTGCTATCGTCTCAACGTCATTTACGAATTTGTCAGCTTTTCCAAATCTTGTGTCGTACTCTGCGGAGTGAGGCGAGAATATCGGATACACATTTATTCCCATCTCAACCATTTTCTTTATTTCTATCTTAATCTTATCAAAGGTACAAAATGAACCGGTTATAGCCAAACCAACATTGCACTTTGATAAATCCATGTTTTATTATCTCCTATTTATTAAAATCCGATACCACCCTTATGGCAGCATCTGCAAGAATTATTCCTGATGACTTTGGCGAGAGTTTTCCGGGAATCCCCAAACTGTGTCTGTAAGGTATTTCGTGCTCCTTACAATATTCAAAATCCACTCCGCCCGGCATTGACGCAATGTCTGTTACCACTGCCCCTTTGCAAAGCTGTGATAATATGTCATCGCACACAACCCTTGCAGGCACTGTGTTAAAGCAGAAATCCACCTCTGCAAGAACGTGACTGTATATCGGTATGTCCTCAAATGACATTACCTTATATCCACACAGCGCCGCGTCATTTCTCTGCTTTGGTCGTCTTGCCATGATGATGACATCAGCTCCCCACGCAGCAAGTCTCTTTGCCAGCGGCTTTGCGCATTTGCCAAATCCCGTCACAAGACAGAGGCTGCCATCAATATTCACATCGGACAGCGATTCAGCATCACATATAGCTCCTTCCGCTGTGACGATGGCATTTTTTTCAGCCACCTCATCATCAGCGAGAAAATCAAATACATAAGGGCCTGATTCATTTTCATTTGGCATATATTTGTCGATACCTCCGCCAAACACCATGTCAAATTCACCGCTGCACTCAAGAACACTGCTGACTGTGAGAAGGGTTCTTCCATTTATGAATTCGCCATCCCTAGTGACCGGAACCGGAAGTATGATCGCCTTAAGTCCTGTTCCGGATGGTGATGCGCATTCCCCTTCTATAAGTCTTCTAAATCCTACTCCGGACGCCCCGGATATGATGGTGACCGGCGAATGTCTGAGCAGATCGGCATCATATGGATCAAAATGAAACACATTGTATCCTTTTTCAGCTAGTGTCAGCGACATATAACAGCTTCTTCTATCACCGCCAACCACATAGTATACACAATCCATATCCATACTCTAGTGCACCGCCCTTATATCATTGATAATTTAATATATGCCTGATAGGATCAAATGTTACATCGCTGCACGTCTAAAAACCTTCAATATTTCATCCATAAAACAAACGTCAGTTTTCTTTTCCGCCGCCGTGACTGGAACAATATCTATAAGCTCCCTGCCTCTGTACACAAGTAAGCTTCCGACAACTTCCCCACTGTACACTGGAGCATTGACTGAATCTGCAACATTGTACACATATCGTATGTCATCGTCCTTTCCCTCTGTGTCGCTAGATTCCACTACAATCCCCGACAGATTACACTTTGTGCAAATGTTTCCCGGTTTTGCCGATTTGGATGAATAATTTACAGTAATATTCGGAGATTCAGGAGCATTCAGCTCTATATATTCCGCGTGTTCTCCCGCATATGACAACAGAGTTTTTGAATCCTTCCATTTATAAGTCTTGTTGCCCGGCCAGCCGCAGCCCAGAAGCGACCATATATATGTATGTCCATTCTTATTTGCCGCACCCACATAGCAATATCCTGCATCGCAGGTGAATCCGGTCTTCCCGGACAGAGCTTCACTTGACATATTGAGAAACGCGTTGTGATTTACACACAATAAAGTCCTGTCGCCACTTTTCTCCGCAAACGCATGTGATGGTGACTGGGTGATCTTCAGGAACATATCTCTTTCGGGCGATACAAGAATGCAATATCTCATTATCCGGGCCAGATCATCCGCCGATGTCCCATGCACCCCTGAATCATCCTGTGCATCAAGTCCATTTGGCGTTATAAAGTATGTAGAATGACAACCTATCTCTCTTGCCTTCCGGTTCATCATATCTGCAAATGCTTCCACAGAGCCTCCTATATGCTCAGCAATTATCACTGCGGCATCATTGTAGCTCTCAAGCATCATAGCGTATAACATATCCTCCAGTGTATAACTTTCCCCCTCCCGGGCTCCTAGTCTTACTTCCGGCTGCTTTGCAGCATATGATGAAACTGCCACCGCATCCCTCAAATCCCCACATTCCAAAGCTAGTATGCATGTGAGTATTTTGGTTGTACTTGCATTCGGTCTGTGCTCATCTGCATTCTTTTCGTATAGGGTATCTCCGGTCTCCCCATCTATAAGAACTGCATTTTTAGCATACAACTGCAGATCTCCATCTGTTGCGGAAACTTTCGCAAAATCAGTCACACTCATAGTTTTATTGTCTATGCTTTTATCTTCCGTACACTCATCGTCTATGGATTCAGCGCAACTTGTCGATGTTGTTGTATCCTGCTGCATCCCACATATAGTCACTCCGAGTATCACAGCCATGATCACTAGGCATGACTTAATATTTATTTTTCCACCTGACAGCCTATACATATTTTTCCTTTTTACTTGGTCTTGATATTATATTATTACGGCCGTGTAAAAATAACCGTCTGATGTTACATTTTTTGCATATAGAAGCATAAATGCATAAAAATCCATGTACGGCTCTGTGATATATTGTCACCAGCTCGCCGTGCATGGATTTTCTTATATTTGTTTATACAATTTATATTCTTATATTGGTACGTGTTATATTCTTATTAGTGTACCTGAATATGTACATCACTCCCCAGACGTTGTGTCAACGCTGAGTGTGAAGTCCGCTTCCTCTAATGCTTCCTTCTTGAAGTCCTCGATCTTATCAGGACTTATGACCGGAAGATCGCTTGTCGATGATACACCAAAGCACCTGAGAAACTCCTCAGTTGTTCCAAACATGATCGGACGTCCCGGCGCATCAAGTCTTCCGACTTCCTGAACAAGATTGTACTCTATAAGCTTGTTGATGGCGTGCACGCAGGACACACCTCTTATCGCCTCGATCTCAGGTCTTGTGATCGGCTGCTTGTAGGCTATGATAGACAACGTCTCAAGCACAACATCTGTGAGAGAAAGTTTCTTCGGTATATTAACTATCTTGGCAAGTACACCATAGTACTCATTGCGTGTACAAAGCTGAAGAGATCCGTCGAGATCTATGATCTTGATTCCTCTGTCGCTATTATTGTAATTGAACACAACTGTTTCAAGCTGCTTTACAAGCTTTTTCTTCTCCATTTCAAGAGCCGCGGCAAGTCTGTCCACAGAAACTGACTCTCCCAACGAAAAAAGAATTGCCTCAAGAGCTGATGTGAGATAATCGTCACTGTATTCTTTGTATTGCGGTTCATCAGATTCAATATCAGTATCTTCAACTGTCAAATCTTCTGTTTCCATATTTTCTGTTGCTTTATCTTCACTCTGTATATTATTATTCTGCAAATCTTCGCTATTCATCGCTACCTCATCTCAACTATATTGTATCAAGAGAATCTATGACTATCTCCCCAAATATCTCTTCCTGCTTTATTGTTATAGCACCTATCTTCATAAGCTCCAGAATCGCAAGGAAAGTAACTATAACATTCATCTTAGATGCCTGCATCTCAAGCAGAGTCCTGAAATTTATCCCTTCAAGACCTCTTACCTGTTCTCTGACCTCAGCCATCTTCTCCTCAAGGGATATCTCCTCCCTCTCAATCTCTTTAAACTTGCTTCGTATCGGATCGACTTTGTCCACCTGCTTACGCATAACGGACTTAAATATCTCATTCAATTTCTGCAAATCTATATCTGCCTTTGAAATAAGTTCAAACGGATCAACCTCTTGCTTGACGTTCTTAACCTCTGCAGGAATTGTCGCTTTCTTGAAAAACGACTTATTTCCCTCAAGCTCCAGATCCTTAAGTTCACTCGCCGCATATTTGTACATCTTGTACTCAAGCAGTCTTCTGACAAGTTCCTCTCGTGGATCTTCCTCGTCGTCCTCTACATCCTCATCCTTAGGCAAAAGCATCTTAGACTTTATCTTGATGAGAGTAGCTGCCATAACAAGGAACTCACTCATAACATCAAGATCCTCTTCCTCCATATTGTTCACATATTCCAGATACTGTTCCGTGATAGTAACAATAGGTATGTCATATATATTAACTTTATTCTTTTCAATCAAATGCAACAGAAGATCCAACGGACCCTCAAATACATTCAGCTTTACATCTATCGCTGACATATGCACGTCCTCTTTCAGTTTCCCATAACTAAAAATGTCCAAGGCATCCCCGGACACCTTAGACATTTTAACATAGCAGAGTATAAATATGCAATCTTATATTATTATGCACACCATTCCACCATTTCCATCATTGACAATCTTCTCCATCGTGTTTTGAAGCTTCTGCTGACTCTCCGTGCCTATCTTGCTCACCTTATTATTCAGTCCATCATCAACAAGCTGCTCTATAGTTTTGCCAAATATATTTACGCCCCACATATCGTCACCGTCACTGTTGTCTGATATATAAGTGATAAGGTCATCTGCCTGCTCCTTGCTTCCAACGAGAGGCATGATTTCCGTGGTTATATTTGCCTTGATCATATTTACTGATGGCGCATTTGCTGTGATTCTGACACCAAACTTGCCTCCGGTCTTAATAACCTCAGGTGTGCCAAGTTGAATATTATTTTTTTCAGGCATAACGAGCCCATATCCCTTAGAATTCACCTGTTCGAGTGCCTCCATGACATTTCCACAATATTTTTTGTTGGCTGACATTGACTTGAGTTCAGTTATGAAATCATATTCATTGTTTATCTCTGTTCCCATCATATCCGACAGCATCTGATAATAATAACTGCTATGTATATCAACACTTATATTTATCTTGCCATCAGCCATATTTATGTTGTCACATTTATATTTTTTCACATGAACATTTTCAGGGAATATCATCCCTGCTATGTCCCTAAGGTAGTTTACAACCGAATTGATCTGCACAGCATCACATATTATGCTATTTTTCACTTCGTTGTCATCATCCACAACCTCCAACCACTTAGGAATGTCAAAATAGATCGCAGTCACCGGAAAGCTCATCAAAAGCTCCCTGAATATGTATGTAATGTCTGAATCCCTAAGCTGTTCAACATTAACCGGAATAACGCTTGCCCCATATGTATCACTCATCTCTTCCGCAAGCGCTCTAGCCTGATTTCCTGATGGTTTATCCGTATTCAAAATAACGACAAATGGTTTTCCAAGACTTTTCAACTCCTCAATGGTCTTCTTCTCGGCTTCTATGTAACTTTCTCTTGGCAGTTCACCGAAACTGCCATCAGTTGTAACGACTATTCCTACTGTAGAGTGATTGGTTATCACCTTGTTTGTTCCTATCTCTGCTGCTTTTGAGAACGGTATGTCATATTCGTACCACGGGGTCCTGACCATTCTCTCTTTACCATCCTCAAACTGTCCCTCGGCATCTTTAACAACGTACCCCACGCAATCTATCATCTTAACCTTCATATCAATGTTTTCTCCCACATTGATATGTACAGCATCCTTTGGTATAAACTTGGGTTCCGTCGTCATGATTGTTTTTCCA
>USSH01000044.1 GCA_900557435.1 uncultured Coprococcus sp.
TAGGCGGCTCATATACTGCTTCAGCGGCTACTAAGCAGGAGTGCGAGGCTAATCTTGCAATCATGGGCGGAGCTGTTCAGATGGACAGAGTGCTCAACAGGGTAGCAGGTAACTTTGACAATATGGCATATCAGATAGAGGAGCATATCAAGGCAGTTGTGAACCTCTTCCATTACACATTGATCAACGGAGACGCAACTACAACAGCATCAACTGATCACCCTGAGTTCCAGGGACTTGATTCCATGCTCGCAGGAACAACGACAGAATACGGCACAGACAAGGCTATTGATCTGTCGTCTATAACATCGATCAAGTCTAATGCTGATGAGTTCTATGAGGCACTGAGCCTTCTTGTCAAGACCACAGATGCTGATGCGGTGCTCACTAACACAGAGATGATCACCAAGATTCAGACAGTGGCTCGTATCCTTGGATACAAGACAGAGAGTGAAGAGGCATTTGGAAAGCGTGTCACTACTATTGATGGTGTCAAGCTTGTTGATATGCAGGACTATTACACTGTAAGCAGCGGTGCTGCAACTGCTGGTCACGTAGTCAAGAAGGGACTCTCAAGAACCATCGCAAAGGAGAGTTCGGCAACAACAGGTCTTACAGACGTCTATGCGGTCAAATTCGATGTGAATGATGGATTCCACGGAATCAGTCTGAACGGCGGTTCTGTAATCGATCAGTATCTTCCAAACTTCAGCGAGCCTGGCACTGTCAAGGACGCTGAGGTTGAGATGATTGCGGCTACAGTTCTGAAGAATACACAGCATGCAGGTGTACTCAGAAATATCAAGATTGCATAAGGAAGGATGGGTGATTGAATATGGCAACAAAGGAAACGAAGACAGCAGATCAGACAAGTGAAGTTATTGAGCCTGTAGTGGCAGAGCCAAAGACAGAGAGTGAGCCTACAGGCTGGACAGTATCGGTTAATAATAACGCTGCTTACTGTGGAATTGGCGCTGGTGGTGTCCAGTTCGCAAACGGAAAGGCAGAGATCACATCTAAGCGTATGGCAGATTGGTTCACGGAGCATGACGGATATACTGTTATCCCTAAGAAGTAAGGCGGTGGTCATATGATCATGACTGTCGATGAACTTAAGAAGTACGTAGACACCAAGGAGAAAGCTCCGGTGCTTGAGGCTAAGCTTCAGGCACTTGAGCTCCTGATCCGAAAATATACAAACAACAACTTTCAGGACAGGGACAGGCGGTTTGTGGCTCCTGTGGATACCGTGACAGGCTTCCAGTATGCATCAGAGCTGTTCAAGGTTGGCGACACTATACAGGTGTCAGAATCACACTACAATGATGGCTTATACACCATCAAAGCTGTGGATATGGACAATGGACATATAGAAGTGAATGAGGAGCTTGTAAGCGAGTCGGTCGCCATGGTGACAAAAATAGTATATCCGATGGATATCAAGTTGGGAGTAGCAAACATGCTTTCATGGGACCTGAACAACAGGGATAAGGTTGGAGTACAGTCTGAGACAATCAGTAGGCATTCTGTGACCTATTTCAATATGGATGGCGACAATTCCCTCATGGGATATCCCAAGTCGCTTCTTGGTTTCTTAAAACCGTACATGAAAGCGAGGTTTTGAGATGCGAGGAATAGGCGGAAATGCAGTTGCAGATATACAGATCAAGAGTATAACCAGAAATGAGATAGGCGAACAGGAAGTTGCATGGGTGCCAGAAGATACCTTGACCGGATGGCTTGACCTCTCAGGCGGTGACAGTAAGTATACAACATACAATGCCAAGGTGCAGGAATCCACGCACATGTTCATGGCTGATTATAAACGTCTCAGTGACATGATCAAGGCTGAGAACAGCCGTATGGTGGTTAATGGTCAGGTATATGACATCATGCTGATAGATGATCCGATGGGGATGCACGAGCAGCTTGAGATATATCTGAAGTACACAGGAGGGCAGTAATGGGAAATGTGGAGTTCACAGACAACAGAATAAAGGTTGAGGAGGCTCTGGATGATGCTGTTATTGCATTCTTGTACGAGGCAGCCGGAGAGGTCGAGGCTCAGACGAAGAGAGCACAGACGAGAGTAGACACAGGACAGACAAAAGGTGCATGGACGCATCATGTAGATGAAGATAAGGGCGAGGCGGTTATCGGTAATCCTCTTGAGAATGCTATCTGGGAAGAGTATGGAACAGGTGAATACGCACTGAAAGGTGATGGACGCAAAAAAACATGGGTCTATAAGGATGAGCGTGGCAACTGGCACACAACTCATGGTAAAAAGCCTCTCAGACCTTTACAGAAAGCCTTTGACAAGACCAAGAGCAAGATTATCAAGCGACTTGGCTCTATTCTCAATCAGACATTCAGAGAGTAAGGCGGTGATGGCATGACGACAGAGACATTATCATATATCAATAGTGTACTCACAGATGAGCTTGAGATTCCATATGCATTCATGGAGTGGCAGGATGATCCACCAAAGGCATACTTTGTTGGTGATTACTCCGAGGGTGATACTCCTGAAGAGGATGGGTGTCAGGAAATAACATTCATCATAGATGGATTCACAAGAGGACCATGGCTCAGCCTGGAGAAGTACAAGCAAAAGATAGAACAGAATATTGAACGAACGGCAATCCTTGCAAGTGGTGCGGGGGTTGCCGTTCGTTATGGGAATGCGTCACCAGTGCCAACAGGGGATGCAGACCTCAAACGTATACAGATCAATTTGACTATTAAAGAATATAAGAATGGAAGGTGATTATATCATGGCAGATACATTAACTTTTGAAGAGTTCAAGTCATCCGGTATCACGGACAAGACACCGAAGAACATTGTGTTTGGTGCCGGAACGATTCACAAGGGCTTGAAGTATGACGCATCAAAAAAGACATGGAACTTTGCTGAGTCTCTGATTGGTGCTACATCTGGCGGTACAAAGCTGTCAATCAAGCCTGAGCTCAAGGATATAGATGTCGATGGTGTATCAGTTAAGGTTAAGGATTTGGCAGTTAAGATAGGCGAGACAGCACAGATGGATACTAACATGGTGGAGCTGTCGCCTGAGACGATCAAGATGGCTATTATCGGACAAAATGGCACATCAACAGCGGAAGGGTACGATGTGATCGAATCCAAGGCAAGAATTGAAAAGGATGATTACATTGAGAACTTCGGATATATTGGAAGATTCTTAGATGGTCGTCCTGTTATCGTGATCTTTGATAACGCTCTCTGTACATCAGGCCTTGAGATAGAGGGCAAGAACAAGGAGAATGGCACATTTGCGCTGACAATGGAGTGCTATGCGGATCTGTCACCGGCAGCTGATACACTGCCATACCACATCTATCTGCCTACCGGCACGACAACGGAGCAGGCTCAGCAGTCTATAGATTCCAGTACGGAAGTAACAGACTAATTGACATAGAAAAATAGAAAAGGAGAGATAATCATGGGAACAACCGAGATAAAAGAGAACAAAGATATAGAAGCAGTAGAGAATGCCGAAGTAGTTGAAGATACTGAGGCAGTAGAAGATGTGCAGGATATCAAGCCATATACACTTAGAAATCCAAAGGCTACAGATATAGCTGCATTCCTGAAACTGTTCAGTAAGCTGGGGGTAAAGGACTTGAAAGATTCATTCAATGGCAATGGGTTCAAAGAGCTTATAGCCAAGGAGCGTGAGAAGGCTTCTGGTGATGGTGAGGATGATGAGGACACATCGAAGTTCCTTGAGAATGTGGGTATTGGTCTTGCATTCGAGCTTGCAGATGTGATCCTGACAAAGCTGTCAGACTGTCAGCGTGAGATATTTGTCTGCCTGTCACACCTGTCAGGAATGACAGTGGATGAGGTAGCAGATCTTGACCTCTCTGTATTCACACAGATGTTATATGATGCGGTCACTCTTCCAGGTTTTGCGGATTTTTTCTGGGTTGTTTCAAACTTGTTCAAGAAGAGACAGTAGGCTATCTCAAGTTCATGGATCTCATATTCAAACGATATGCGGATCCGTACACTCTGCTTGATACGATGATAGACAATCAGAGCTTTGATGAGTTTGTATGCACGTTTGTGCGTCTTGACGATGATGATAAGCTCTGGGATATGTATATTCACAAGTGTTGGGAAAATATATCATTCATTGACTTCAAGGCAAGGCTATACGGCACATCAGGTGGCAGTTCACAGCCGACCAGATCAGGGGCATTTGAGAGTAGAGGCGAGCTTGAAGCAACCATAAGGGATTCTATGTCAATCATAGAGAATTTCAAACCATAGGGGCACACAGAACGTGTGTCTCTATTTTTTTATCGAGGAAAGGGGGTAGACCCTTTTGGAAGTATTTAAGATACTGGGAAGAATCGCAGTATCAAATGAGGATGCGAATGAGAAAATTGAAGAGACTGGCGACAAGGCTGAAAAGACAAGTAGCAAGATGGGCTCTGTGTTCGGAAATATAGGTAAGTTTGCACTCAAGGCAGCAAAGGTAGCTGTTATTGCAACAACGGCTGTAGCTACTGGAATAGCTGGCATTACTGCTAAGGCTGTAAGCGAGTATGCGGATTACGAGCAGCTTGTCGGTGGTGTTGAGACGCTGTTCAAGGACAGCTCAGATAAGGTTGTTGAGTATGCAAATAATGCATATAAGACGGCGGGGCTGTCAGCGAACGAGTACATGGATACTGTAACGAGCTTTTCAGCGTCATTGCTCCAGGGATTGGGCGGTGACACAGAAAAGGCGGCTGAAACTGCCAATCTGGCCATAACAGATATGTCGGATAATGCCAACAAGATGGGCACTGATATGGCGTCTATACAGAATGCATATCAGGGATTTGCAAAGCAGAACTACACCATGCTTGACAACTTGAAGCTTGGTTATGGCGGTACTGCATCCGAGATGGCAAGGCTTATCAATGACTCAGGTGTACTTGGCGACACCATGACTGTTACAGCAGATAATGTCAATAGTGTATCGTTTGATAAGATGATAGAGGCTATTCATGTTGTACAGACCGATATGGGGATAACCGGCACAACCGCAAAAGAGGCAGCCACTACAATACAGGGATCTATCGGCATGATGAAATCCGCATGGACTAATCTGCTCACAGGAATGGCCGACCCATCACAGGACATGGGAGTGCTGATCAATAACCTTGTTGATTCTGTGATGGCTGTAGCTGATAACCTTGTACCACGAATAGCAGACACATTGCCAAGGATAGTTACAGGTATATCAAGTCTTGCACAGAAATTGGCACCATATATACCGCCACTTATAGAGCAGATACTGCCATCACTTATACAGGGCGCAACATCGTTGCTGTCCGAATTGGTGAATAACCTTCCTGGCATACTTGAAACCTTGTTGCCGGGTATAGGTGGAGAACTGGGGCAGACACTTACATCTGCATTGCAGTCTATATTTGGAACTTTGCAAGCTATTTTGCCTACTATATTATCCCTTGTTAATACACTGTTACCACCATTATTGCAGATAGTTCAGACCATTTTGCCGCCACTTACGAATTTGATTAATATGCTTTTGCCACCTATTGTGCAGATAGTGTCGCAGATTCTTCCTATTTTAATTTCGATTTTGCAGCCGGTACTGGAATTATTGCAGCCAATACTTGATTTGCTTAATCCAATTATAAATTTAATCTTAATGATATTAGATCCATTGATGGAACTTATCAATATGATCCTGCCTCCGCTTGTTGAGGTGATAAGTCTGATATCAGAAGAGATACTTGAAGTGCTGAAACCGATACTTGAATGGTTTTGCGAGATGCTTGAGATCACATTGGAAGCGGCGATTATTGCAATTATGGCAGTTATCAACAACTGTCGTGAATCGTTTTCAATGGCTTGGAAAGGCATTAAGAAAGTCTGGAATGCAGCACCTGCATTTTTTAAAGGCATATGGAATGGTATAAAATCAGCATTTGCAGCAGTAGGAAAGTTTTTTAAAGGCATCTTTACAACAGCGTGGAATGGAATTAAGAGTGTTTGGTCGGCTGTTACTGGTTTCTTCAGCGGAATATGGAATGGCATCAAGGGAATATTCTCAGCAGTTGGCACATGGTTCAGTGATATATTTGGCAAGGCTTGGGCTGGTATAAAGAATGCATTTTCACCGATGGTGAATTTCTTTAGCTCCACCTGGCAGAAGATCAAGAACATATTTAGCAAGGTCGGAACAGCAATAGCAGACGGCCTGAAAGGTGCTGTGACATCAGCGGTCAATGCGATACTTAGTAAAGCTACAGGGATTATCAATGGCTTTATCCGGGCAATTAACTCGGCGATATCAATTCTAAATAAGATTCCAAAGGTGTCGATATCAAGGATAGATGAGCTTGATGCTCCTCAGCTTGCTGAAGGTGGTGTGCTTAAGCGTGGCCAGGTCGGTATCCTTGAGGGTAATGGAGCTGAGGCTGTAGTGCCACTTGAGAAGAATACTGGCTGGATTAAGAAGGTAGCTGAGGACATGGCAGAGGCTACAGGTGGAGCAGCGACTGGTGATTCGGAATCACTGAAGGTACTTTATAAGATATTGGAGATCATAAGACACATAGATGACAACATGTATGAGTGGATACTGACAGCTCTTACAGAGGGTGTGAGATTGAAACTTGATGGCAGAGAGTTCGGAAGGATGGTGAGAAATGCTTGAACAGCTTAAATATGTGAATCATCTCGGTGAGGTTGTAGAGTTTGGCAAGAAAGGAACATTTGCAAACAGTAATGATCTCAGAGATTATGAGTGGGCATACGACAGCAGCAGAAACCGTGCTGAGAATTTTAGAAAAGGGGTGGTCTCAAAGACCATCCCTATTGTTATATCTGCGGCAAGTAAGAAAAAGTGTACAGATATTAAGAATAGGCTGTATGAGGTTTGTGAGAAGGATATTATAGCAGAAAAGAAGGGAAGGCTCTATATAGGAGATTACTATCTTGAATGCTATGCATTTAGCTCAGTCAAGAGCAATTATCTTGACACTGACACTACAATGAACATATCTTTTAAGCTTGTGTCTGATAGCTCCTGGATTCGTGAAGATGTATACAGGTATATAGAGAATGAGCAGGTGCCTGAGACAGGGAAAGGGTACGATTACGATTATGAATATGATTACAGCATATCAGACAGCAATGTATCATCTCTGTTGATTGACGATATAAGAAGTTGCGATTTTGACTTGACATTCTATGGTGGAGTAGTGGATCCGTATGTTGAGATAGATAAGCACAGATACAGCGTACATTTTACGGTAGGAGATGGCGAAAGACTTATTATTAACTCTAAGCTTGGAACTGTGACATTGATGAAGACAGATGGCAGTACAGAGAATCTATTCAGCAAGAGAAACAAGGAAAGTGATGTATTCCAGAAGATAGCACCCGGGAAACATATCATATTCTGGGGAAAGTGTAATTTTGACTTGACAATCCGACATGAAAGGGGTGAGCCAAAATGGACATAAAGCTTGTATATACGGATCCGGTAAGGGTAGAACAAGGCTATTTGCATAATTTTAGTGCAGATGTAGACGTTGCCAAAGATAAGGACTTCGAGATTACGGTAGCGCAGGATAACAACATCCTGCAAGGCGGTTCTTGGTGGTATATCAATAACACTGAGTACGGCGGAATAGTTGACAATGTCGGTGTGGTGACATCCGACAGAGAAATCAAATACACTGGCCGAAATCTCAGAGGCATCTTGTGTGACAAGATCATAGAGCCTCCGGCGGGAACGGATTACAAGATTGTATCAGGTGATGCAGTTACAGTGATCAACAAGCTCATTGAAGAGGCTGGACTTAGCAGCATATATAGGATGACAGGTGAGTCATGGAATGTACTATCATTTCAGTTTAACAGATATGTGAGTCTCTATGATGGCATATGTGCGTTACTGGACACCCAGAACAGGGTTCTCAGGCTTGTAACTAAAGATGGATATGTGACTATGAGTAGTGCGGTGTCTTACGATTATACAGAGGATAAAGATTGTATGAGATCGGATATCAACTACAATATCACACAGATCAAGAACAAATATAATCATCTTATCTGTCTTGGTCAGGGTGAACTCAAAGACAGATTGGTGTTGCACTTGTATGTGGATAGTCAAGGAAACATCACAGATACAAAAGTATATACAGGCATGGAAGAGCGCACAGCTGTGTATGATTATAGCTCAGCCTCCAGTATTGACGAACTCAGAACCGGAGGCATAGCAAGGCTTCAGGAGCTCAATGCAGACAGTCTTGACATGACACTTCCGGATATGTCAATGCAGATAGGCGATATCACAGGTGGCACAGAGAAGATTACAGGAGCGGCAGTAAGGAAGCAGATAACAAATATCATAGCAAAGATAGATGATAATAGCATAGACATTGAATATTCGGTGTCATAGCGGAAAGGTGGACGCATGAAAATAGTAACAGGAAGAACAGGAAAGTCTCACGTGACAAGTGAGGATGACAGATTACTGCAGCAGGCAATATGGAAAGAAGACGGAATATTTGCATTTGAGGCATCTAAAATGGTCGATGCAAATACATTTCGAGTAATGCCGATTAACATCTTATTCCAGGGGTGCCATGCAAGGATACTCCCAGGTGAGTATGAGGACTTGAGAATCGATAGCGGTGAGACAGATAAGAAACGCTATGACCTTATTGTAGCACGTTATGAGATGGATACAGACGGCATAGAGAGCATGAAACTCGTGGTAATCAAAGGTACAGCAGTGTCAACGTCAGGCACGGCTGTTATGCCATCATATATAACTGGAGATATAAACAATGGAGCTACAGTTGCGGATATGCTGCTGTGGGTAATACCAATAAATGGTATAAATGTGGGGGCTCCTGTGCTCCAGTGCGCAAAGCTCCAGGGCATTAAAGACAAGATAACAAAAGGGGATTCGTATACTAAGACGGAATCAAATAAGATTACAGAAGATATTTATGACACTATACAGAGTAACCGCATATCTACGGAAAAAAGTATTGATTCGCTTAGCGAACGTATAAATGCTAATTCTAATAAGATATCTGTTGTAGGGGAAACGGCAAGTACAGCTAAGTCTGCGGCTGATGTGGCGAAAAATATGGCCGAAGAGAACTCTAACTCGATTCGGACTCTCAATTCAGACCTTGCGCAAACAAATGTTAATGTTAATACTAATGCAAAGGCTATAAAAGATGCTCAGAAGACCGCTGAGGCTGGAAGGGTGGTTACTGGGTCAACTAGACTTAATTATTCTTTCGAGGCTGGAACAGCAGGCAATAATAAGCAGAGCTTTGACATACCAGCCGGAACCAATGGTGTGTTTGTTGTGCTGAAGAGTGCATCAAATATCACATATCTTGGATATGATTACACAATATCAGGTAGTGTATGTACCGTTACTGTACAGTATGATATTAAGTCTGGCACAGGATCATTGACTGTGCTGGCAGTCTGTGTTGGCCCTGCGTCTGCTGTTGTTAAGGGGGCATCATCATAATATGTATATAGATACTAATACAATCATCGATGTAGGCAAGGTGCTTGGTGCTCTGGCAGTCATAGGTGGTCTGCTCATATCTATATACAAGTGGTATGCAAGGCAAAATGAGCAGGATGCGGAGATCAAGAAGATGAAAGAGGAACAGTGCATACTTACATATGGCACACTTGCTTGCCTCAAAGGTTTAAAGGAGTTGGGCTGTAATGGACCAGTCACAGAGGCCATAGATAAAATGGAAAAACATCTGAACAAAGCGGCACATGATCAGGAATAGGAAGGAGATATAATTATGGATAAGTTAGCAATTTTATTATTAGTTGTTGCAGCGATTTGCACATTGATCACAGTTATCACAGAGTTTACCAAAGAGGTTGGAATACTGAAGAAGATTCCAACCTCTTTTCAGGTACTTATTACAAGCCTCATTATATGTGAGATATGCTTGTTTGTGGCATTATCATATTTTGATATTCGACTACTATGGTATTACCCTGTAGCTGTATTCTTTGGTGCTTTTATTATTGCATTCATATGCACCAGAGGATGGGACTACCTGATTGAAATATTTAAGAGGTTTTACAGAGGTGGAGATACAGAGATAAAGGAGCGTGATGGGAAATGAATGGAATAGATATCAGTGCCTGGCAGGGTGATGCTGGCATAGATCTCAGTAAAATAGCATACGATTTTTGCATCGTTAAGGCAACCGAGGGCACGGACTACAAGAACAGATACTTTGCAGCACATTGCGATAAAGTTTTGAGTAGAAAAAAACTTCTGGGAGTATACCACTATGCAAATGGCGGAGATCCACAGAAAGAGGCTGATAGCTTCCTGGCCTATTGCAAGAAGTACATCGGCAAAGCCATCCTTGTACTTGACTGGGAAGCCAAGAACAACCCTCAGTTTGGCAAGAACGACCTGGAATGGTGCCTGAAATGGTGTAGCTATGTATATCAGAAGACAGGCATCAAGCCGATCATATATGTACAGAAGAGTGCAATGGACGCAGTAAAAAAGGCTGGATATGGGCTGTGGGTGGCTCAGTACCCAGATTATGTTGAGACCGGATACCAGGAGCACCCATGGAATGAAGGAAAATATAATTGCTTGATCAGACAGTACACATCCGTTGGCAAGCTCTCAGGATATGCCGGTAACCTTGATCTCAATAAGGCATATATCAGCGCAGCCTCATGGAATAAGCAGGCCGGTAAGGTCAAGACCACATCAGCATCCACAACAGTAAAGAAGAGTGTCAATACATTGGCTAAAGAGGTGTTGGCGGGCAAGTGGGGCAATGGTGCTGATCGCAAGAGTAGACTGACCAAGGCTGGATATGATTACAACAAGGTGCAGGTAGCAGTCAACAAGCTTGTTCAGGTATCACAGATGTCTGAGGATAAGATCATCAATGCAGTTGCTCACGAAGTCATAGCCGGAAAGTGGGGAAATGGTCAGGAGCGTGTTGACCGCCTCAAGGCAGCAGGTTATAATGTTGATGTGATTCAGTCGAGAGTTAATGCTTTATTAAAATAAGGAAGAAACCCAACATACTCCAAGGGACAACAAGGGGCAAAAAAGGGGCAGAAAAGCGATATACACGTGATGTGTACTGAACGATTGATATATGACAGAAGTAAGGAAATAAGCCGTTTGGCAGCATTTTAGCATTGTCGAAAGAGAAGAGACTTAGTCCCTTTTTCGGCTTAAAGATATGGGAAGGCTGCTTGCAAAGAACCTCATATGGAGGATGTTTGCTGGCAGCCTTTTGTCGCTGTATCAGAGTTGGTGATTTGTGATGTTTGATTATAAGGAGGCTGAGTATATGGAGACACCTGGGTGGTACAAACATCTGAAAACGATAAACAGACATAAGAGTATGGTCATGAAAAATTGTTTTCGATGTGGACTGTATAAACAAGGTTTGCTGCATGATCTGTCCAAGTATTCATGGACAGAATTCTCTGTGGGTGCGAAGTATTATCAGGGGACGAGGAGTCCCAATGATGCGGAGCGGGAAGACAAGGGTTATTCAAGTGCGTGGCTTCATCACAAGGGGAGAAATAAGCATCACTTGGAATATTGGATAGATTATAGTGCTGATAAGAGTAATCGACAGCTTGTTGGAATGAGGATGCCAATAAAATACGTTGTGGAGATGTTCTGTGACAGGGTTGCGGCGAGCAAGAATTACAATAAGGACGAATACACAGACGAATATCCTCTTAAGTATTACCTTAGGGGCAGATCGCGGGATATGCTGCATCCGGAATCGGCAAAGTTGTTGGAGCTGATGCTCACAATGCTGGCAGAAAAAGGCGAAGATTATACATTTGATTATATAAGACGAGAGATATTGCACAACAAAAAGTGAGGGAAGGAGAATATATGGAGTTTACGCATTTGCATGTACATACAGGTTATAGTCTTATATAATCAAATGTATA